>NZ_JBTXLY010000014.1:0-84021 GCF_054871845.1 Ignatzschineria sp. LJL83 | reverse complement strand
GCTTTAGCTTCAACCAAAGCTGATCATTAAGTAATGTTTGGGGCATAAAATAGAGAGTTTGTATTGTTTTCTGGCGATTACATTTTACAACTCTCTATTTTTTTATTTCAAATGTTCAACAGACCCTAATAAAACCGCCTGTTATTAATTCATTTCTAGCATAAAAGATTGCAGCGCTTTACCTTCATGCTAATATGAATTCGCATTACTAAATGTTGTTTAAAATCATTGAACAACTTCATGAATAAGACCGTAATGCCCTATATTGGCTCCGCAAAGATCATCGTCTTTGCGCCTATAACAATAGAATAATCAATAAGGATTAAGATGAAAGTAAATAAATCGCCTACCGTTTTGGGCGGTGCAATGATTGCCGCCGGAACCATGATTGGCGCAGGGATGCTCAGTTTACCCATTGCTTCTGCGGGAATGTGGTTTGGCTGGACAATCGTCATTATGTTAGTGACGGTTTTGTTCATGTTCGTAACCGCCGAGCAGATTTTAGAAGTAAACCTTGGATATAAACCCGGTGCGAGCTTCGATACATTAGTGAAAGATAACTTAGGAAGTTTCTGGAGAATTATCAATGGTTTCTCCGTTGCCTTTGTTCTCTATATTCTGCTCTATGCGTATGTTGTGGGTTCAGGATCGGTCATTAGTGATACCTTAAAGAATTTCAAGCAGTTCCCTATTGATCTTCCCCGCTATCAATCCTCTCTTATCTTTGCGTTGATCTTTACGGCAATTGTATGGTGGAGCACTCGTGCGGTAGATCGTATTTCAACGATTTTAATGATCGGTATGTTCATTACACTCGCGGCTGCTGTAACGGGGCTTCTTGGGCAAATTGAAGTGCCGTATCTTTTAGAACCAACGGGCGAAAGTAAATATGCAATCTATGCCTTTGCAAGCTTACCATTCTTCTTAACGTCATTCTGTTTCCACGCAAGTGTGCCAAGCTTTGTAAAATATTACGGCATTTCCGGCGGTAGCAAAATTCGTAAAGCAATCAGCTGGGGCATGATCATTACCTTTGTCTTCTACTTATGCTGGATGGTTGCCATTATGGGAAGCATTGACCGTGCAACATTCTTAACGGTCGATAATGACCAAGTAGCGTGGCTTTTAAACCAAGTCAAAGCGAGTCAGTATATTGAATTATCTTTAAGATTCTTCGCATTCTTCGCCGTTGTAACCTCATTCTTAGGCGCAGGTTTAGGCTTGTTTGATTACATTGCCGATCTCTTTAAGATCAGTGATTCACCAAAAGGTCGATTACTTACGGCAATCATCACTTTCTTACCTCCCACAATCTTAGGAATGGCACTTCCTGGCGGTTTTATTATTGCTATTGGTTTTGCCGGTCTTTTTGCCGCAATTTGGTCTGTGATTGTTCCGGCGCTCATGGTGATTAGCTTTAGAAAACGTCAAAAAGGCGCACAAAAAAGTGAATCATTCCGAGCATTTGGTGGAAGTGCGATGCCTTATTTAGTCATTATCTACGGCTTAATCTCTATTATTTCGTTTCTCTTAGTAGAAGTGTATCAAGTCGAAATCTTAAACTTCTTTAAACAATAAAGATCATTGACACAATTGAGATAATAGAAAAAATGGGGATCAGAGAATCTTATAGTCATATCTAGATCTAAAAGCTAAAAACTTCGATCCAATAAAAAAAGCGTTCTTCAATAGAACGCTTTTTCTTTGCTTATTACTGATTGTTTATTGATGCAATGATCTAGCAATATACACTTACATTGGTGAAACGTTCATGCTACGACCACTTCCCACCATACGCACTCTTTGTCCTGCACGGAAAAGTGACTGATCTTGTTTTTGCACCACAACGATATTTTTACCGTTATCTGTTTTAATTTCTAACTCAACACCATGTGTTTTAGCAGCTTCTTGTCCGATTTTATCACCGGCAACACCACCTGCAATCGCACCCACAGCAGTTGTGATATTACGACCACGCCCACCACCGATAGAGTTACCGAGTACGCCACCAAGTACCGCACCTGAAATTGCGCCTAATGGTGATTCTTCACTCTGAATAATAATGGGGCGTACGTTTACAATCGTTCCGTAAGAAACATCTCTAGCTGTTTTCGCTTGTTCACCCGTATATACATCGCCTGAGTAAACACTAGAGTTCGTACAACCTGCTAACGTTAATACCGCTAAACTTACCAACATCATCTTTTTCATTATTTTCTCTCTTATCAAATAGATAGGGATGAATCTTTATCTGTTAATTACTATTATTCGTTAAGCAATTGGTAAAATTATATCAAATATTTTCAAAGGGGGATAATTCATCATCTGATAATGTTCGATTTTACTTCTTATAATTGACTTAGAGCCTTAAGAATGGATATTTCAATCAGAGCACTTTAAAAGATCTTCTGAGGTTAATCGTGCAAATCGTGGTAAACCTTTTTGCGTAAAGCCATTATAAAGATACGTAATTTTATCCCCAATTTCAGGTGGGAATGCCCGCATTTGATCTGTTAATCCTGAGCCAATAGCAAATTCAAGCATCTTACCATCGATCACACTAGTGACTTTTAAAGCGCCTACCATTCCCTCATACTTCCCTTTTCCCTTTGTATAGCCTGTGATAACAGCACAATCTTGATCGATCTGTTTTATTTTAAGTAAAGAATCATGCCGTAAATATGCTTGATAGTGCGCATCTTCATGATGAAGCATTAAGCCTTCTCCGCCTTTAGCAATGATCTCTTTTAAAAGACTTTCTAACTCTTCATGGGATGACAATTTATTCTGAGCAATCATGACAACATGAGGATTCTCTTTTGAAAGCTCTGAAAGATAGCTTTCCATCAGTTTGACTCTTTCGTGAAATATCCCTTTTTCACTGGGAAGATCGAAAATTTGAAACGTGACTTGTTGCCAGAGAAGATCGTCGGCGTCGCTTCTTGCGATTAAACCGGACATTTTCTGAAAGGTTTCTCTTCCTAACCACAGCTCGCCATCTAACGGTTGATCTCCTAAATTTTCTATAAACCATTTAGGCGTAACGATTTCATACCCTTGCCGGGAATAGAGCGCTTTCCCATCCCAATAACCACGAACGCCATCGAGCTTTTCACTCACATAATATTCTTCGATGGAGAGCGTTGCTTCCTTTGCCGGCGTTAAGCTCATTCCATGTTGCAGTGGCATTGCCGAAGTTGGCGATATCGCCATGCATAATAGAGACAACAGCCCTAACAGCGTTAAAACAAAAAGGATAAAAAAGGATTTAGCACGTTGTCTAAATCCTGTATTTTTCGTGATTTGAACATAATTTTCAAACTGAACGGGATGCTTTACATGATGTTTTACATGATCTTTTACTGAATCTATATTCCCTAACATACTTCCCTCTTTAGCTCACTGATACATTGAGAATAAAGATAGGAATTTTTCTAAAAAAACGGGGGAAATACAAATATAAGATACGGGATAGCCATGTCACTTTAAAATCCTATAAGATTAACATTGCTGGTGGCGCGGGATTTTCAGAAGTATGCAAGCATTCGACCCAGCGATGAATCAGCTTGAATCTTATAACTAAACTCTCTTAAATCTTTCATTATTGAATCGGCAAGAAATAGTCAATAATCAGCTGTAAGTTACGATTGCCACGCCATTCGTTTACATCGAGTTTAAAGGCACAGTGAATTGCTTTCACATTATCCACAAGTTGATGCGCTTGGAAGAATGCCATTGCTTCAAAGGTTTGGGCACTATTGGGATTTTTAAGTGTAAATTTCAAATGCGCTCCTTTTAGAATACGATAATCCAACACTTCAAATTCATCATCAAATACCGGCTCTGGGAATTGTTGTCCCCATGGAAAAGCCCGTTTAATCTCATCGGCAAAGCCAATACTAAATCCTGTTGCCGGTAAAGCGCCATCACTATAAATTTTTTGGCTTAAAAGCTCATCGGAATCCGTTAAAGAATCCATGTAACGTTCAATCTCTTCGCTCATCAATCTCTCAAATTTCGGCAAATTATCTTCATAAATAGATAATCCTGCTGCCATTGCATGACCGCCAAAGGTTTCGATAATTCCGTGATGATCTCTTGCCACATTGCTCATCAGATCTCGAAGATGAATCCCGCGAATCGATCTACCAGAGCCTTTGAGTAATCCTTCATTATCATAGGCAAAGATAAAGGTTGGGCGATAGTATTGTTCTTTAATGCGAGAAGCGACAATGCCGGTAATGCCTTGATGCCACGATTCATCATAAAGGCAGATTGAAAGCGGCAGTTCCTCTTTATTCAGCGTCACGGTATTTAAAATACTATCGGCCGTTTCTCGCATCTCATGTTCAATGGTTTTGCGCTCTTCATTCATTGAGAAAAGTTCTTGTGCGATGCTTTGCGCTTCTTCTGCTTGATCTGTTAAGAGAAGCTCAATGCCGATCTGCATATTGTCTAAACGCCCTGCGGCATTGAGAAGTGGTGCAAGTCCAAAGCCGATATCGCTTGTCGAGAGATTTTCTCGCTGACGATTCGACACATCCATTAACGCTTGAATGCCGGCAATCATCACGCCATTTCGCATGCGAAGCAAACCTTGTTGCGCAATTTTACGGTTATTCCCATCTAACGGCACTAAATCCGCCACCGTTCCAAGCGCCACAATATCTAAATACTTCCCTAAATTCGGCGCTGTTCGATCGCCGAAATAGCCAATTTCCATCAGTTTTGCACGAACGCTTAAAAGCACATAAAAAATCACACCAACGCCGGCAAGAGATTTACTTGGGAATTGATCATTTTCTAAATTCGGATTAATAATCGCATTGGCTTCCGGCAATATTTCCGGCGGTAAATGGTGATCGGTGACAATCACATCAATCCCATTTTCTCTAGCAAGCGCAACGCCATCAATATTGGAAATGCCATTATCTACGGTGATTAGGAGATCGGGTTTGTTACGAAGAATCTTCTGCACAAGTGAGCGAGATAGACCATATCCATCTAAAATTCGATGCGGAACAGTATAACGCACATTGTGAACGCCGAACTCTCGTAAAATACGGATCGCAAGCGCAATACTTGTAGCGCCATCTACATCATAATCGCCGACAATAAGAATATCTTTCTGCTCCACAATCGCTTTTACGATAATATCAGTCGCAGTTTCGATATTACTCAAAGAATGATAAGGATAGAGCCCTTTCAAAGAGAGATCCAAATCTGCTTCACTTTCAACAAGACGTTTTCTTAATACATCTTGTAACAGCGATGAATATTGATCTGCGGAGAATTGATGTTGACGTTCACGACGAACAATTTTCATAAAATTTGGCCTTTTTATCTCTATTTTTATCTTTTTAAATCTACGCTTTTTGGATCAGAAATGTAAACACTTCATCCACTTCAGAGAAGTCTAGTAGCTCATGCTTCGTTCGTAGCAAATATGCTTTGAAATCAATTTCAGAATGAGGATCTGTGGTAAAAATTCGGAGAATATCCCCTGATTTTGCCTTCATTAACGCTTGTTTCGTCTTTAAAATCGGCATCGGGCAATTTAACCCTTTTAGATCAATTTCTGTAATGGCAGTTTCATCATGTACCAATGTCATTTATATCCCTTTTACGAATCTTTTAAGTTAGCTATTCAGTTTATAATTGAAAATTAAATGTATCTGAAGCCACAGTATAAGCCATTACAATGGCATCTTCGCGGCCGTTAATCTTGCAAGGATAATATCCCTTACGAACGCCCACTTGGTTAAATCCAACATGATCATACAGCGCTCTTGCCGGCACATTTCCGGCACGAACTTCTAGGAAAATCGTCACAAGCTTGTGCGTTTCTCCCAATGTTAAAACATGCTCAAGCAAATATCGTCCTAAACGCTTGCCGTGATGAATGGGATCAACGGTAATGTGAAGCAGATGTCCTTCATCTAAAATCACCGATACAAATGCATAACCGATGATTTCATCATCTAAAAGAAGCTTCATGCGAATCACTTTTTGGCTAAAAATATCCATCATCTGCGCCCGATTCCAAGGCACAGGATAAGCGCGCGCTTCAATTTCTAAAATTGTGTCTAAATCTTCTAAAGTTGCTTCTGCTATTGTGAGCTGTGTTTGGTCAATCTTCATACTTATATTCCCCAATCATCAGAGTTTTATGGTCTATTCCCAACGTTTATTCCCTATTTTCTAGCATTCATACTAAGGCGGATAATTCTTTATTGCCGGCAATATGCGGAAGATTCCTTTCCTTGATTCACTGAATTTGGCCTGAAATCAATATGAAATCTATTAGAAAATAGCGCTTATCTCTGATGATTTTACTGTTTTGTTGTTTGCGATTTTTTGCTTTTTTGTATTTTAGTATTTTTGGTTATTTCCGAAAGATTCATTCCTCTTTTAGGAGAATCTTCGGCTGTTTTACCGCTCGATAACTTTAATGATACTTCGATGAGTCATTAAAATTCACCGAGCTGTCTTCGCAGATACTTCATATCTTGCCAAAAGTTCGCTTTTAAACGGGAATTTTTCGCATAAACGCGAGGAGAATGGGAAATGACAACCGGAAACTCTTCGCCCTCAATCATAATGCGATGCACTTTACGCCTTAAGAGCTCAAACGGTTGCTCTTTTTGTAGTAAAAACTTCACGGAAGTTCTGCCAAGTAGGAAAATCATCGCCGGCTTTACTTCTAAAATTTCCCGTTTTAGAACATTAAAACATGCATGCCACTCCTTATCGCTCACATCTCGAAGCTCTGGCGGACGGCATTTTATAAAGGGCGTAATGTAGAGATCATCTGCTGATAATCCCACGGCATTCATTGCTTTAAAGAAGAAAGATTCATCGCTTTTATCTAATACTTGCCCTTGAAGCATCTCTTCTTTGAGCGGAATATCGGTAATCACCATAATTCTGCCGGCATTACTCTGCCTTGGAAGCGTTGCTTGATAACGATCTTGCGAGAATTCACATCCTAAGCAACTCTTAATCGCTTCTGAAAACTTCGGAAGGAAAATGGATTGATCTTGTGGGTAGCTAAACGCTTCCGGCAAAAACTCACTTTTTACGGCAATGTTTTCAGTTACTTTTGGCGCAACTTGTACTCGAAGCCCTTCTGTAACGCCGGCAAGCTGTTTGCGGAAACGTTCAGGATCAATATTCGCATCTGAAGCGAAATTAGGTCGCTCTTGAACATTATCCGAAGGATTTAAAACAGGATTATTGGTTCGATGATGAGATGGCTCATGCTCATGTTGCAAAGCATTATTAGCATCTCTTTCCGCTTGCTTGATCGCTCGCAGATTTTCCTGAACTTGTGGTAAATCCTCTTGCTGACACCAAGCTTGGATTCCCAATAATTTCAGATATTCTGCTTGCCTGATATTCATCAATAAACCTCTGTTTCAATCCTTGTATTAATCAAGCTTCCAAAGCAAGAAGCTCGATCTCATGTTTTAACCCATCAATCAACTCAATCGATGCTATTTAACTTTTATTGAACAACTTCTATTGAACGTCTATTTTTGTTCAGTTGATTCTTCTGATGCTAAACGTTCTTTATTAGCTTGTCTTTGGGGTTTTTCTTCTTGTAACTGTCTTCTTTTACGAAAGCGTAATGCCGCATAAAATGGACCTGATAAACCATACGTAAACAGCACTAAGAAGATTGATTCTCCTGGGTAACGAACAATAAAGAATACTAATACTGCAAAGAGCATCACTAATAATACCCATGCAAAAAACGGCACGGGATTTTGCAAGCGAATATCTTTAAAACTAAAGAATTTAATGTTTGTAACCATCATTAAACCGCTATAGAGCGTTAATAAAAGTGCACCGTAATCTTTCCAAGGAGAAGCAATATGAATGTTTTCGCCGAACCAGACAAATCCCACGACAATGGCCGCCGCTGTTGGGCTTGGCATTCCGATAAAGAAACGTTTATCTACAGAGCCAATTTGCACATTAAATCGTGCTAAACGCAGTGCTGCACATGCTAAATAGAGATATGCTACAAACCAAGAAATTGCGCTAATAAACGCAAAACTACTCTCTTTCAATGCCCAAAGATAAATAATGAGCGCCGGCGCAATTCCGAAAGAGATCAAATCTGAGAGAGAATCATATTGCTCGCCGAATGAGCTACATCTATTCATCATTCTCGCAACACGGCCATCTAAGCCATCAAAAATCATTGCGAGAAAAACAAGGATCGCCGCTTGCGTATAGCTAGGATCACTTCCATTTGAAGCGCCGTAATGAGCATCTAATGCCATCAAGATTGCAGAAAAACCACACAGCATCGCTGCCGTTGTAATCAGATTCGGTATCACATAAATGCGATTACTTTGAGTCTGAGGGTTTTGACTATTATCATTTTGATTGTTCATATTGTATAAGGAACCTAAAATAAGGAAGTGAACATTATAGCACCCTCGCCTTTTTTATTAAGGGGAATTAAAAGCCTTCCATCATCCTTAAATCATAAAAATAGAGAAAGCTTCCCAAAAACAGCAAAATTCAGGTTTAGAATAAGATATAAAAGGATATAGAAAGCCATATTCATCACATAGATAATTTAGTATCATGCGTTTTATTATTTTGAATTATCGTATTTTCGTATTTCTCATACTGTATTTTATAAAAGGATCACTTCATTCATGACAGCGGCAAAAATTTCTCTCATTCTCGCAATGGCTGATAATGGCACAATTGGGCATAATAATGCGCTTCCTTGGCATCTTCCGAATGATTTGAAATTCTTTAAGCAAAGTACGCTTGGCAAACCGATTGTGATGGGCAGAAAAACCTATGATTCTATCGGCAGACCGCTTCCGGGAAGAGAGAATATCGTCATTTCTAGAAGTTTACAGCGCAACGATATCGAAGGCTGTTTAGTATTCCCCTCTCTGCAAGAAGCTTTTTCCTATATTAATGAAGAACTCAAAGCGCCAGAAATTATGATTATGGGCGGTGCACAGATTTATAAAGAAGCGCTTCCCTTCATGGATCGCCTCTATTTAACCCACGTTCATGCAGATGTTAAGGGCGATACACAAATGCCGGCATTTGATTTTCAAAATGCGAGATTAGCATTTGAAGAAAAGCATGAGAAAGATGAAAAAAACCGATACGATTACACATTTGAAATTTGGGATTTTTAACTCATAACTATCTGTTAAGATAACATTGCTTTATATTCCGCAAGTGCTCTATCACTATTCCGTATGGATTGTTATCTGCTTTGCTGAATATATCCAAATACCCATCAAGTCCGATCAATCGGGCATTCTTTTAAACTATACTTTTAAGTGATAATTAATATCCCTTTCTAATCCATGGATATTGATTGAGAGATTCTCAAATTATGAACAATCATTATAATCCCCGAGTTCCTAAAAGCGGTCTAAAATACTTTTTTGAAGGCTTCAACATTATGATGCGCCCCGGTTTAAGACGTTTTGTCTTTATTCCGATTCTTGTGAATGTCATTGTTTTAGGCTTATCGTTTATGTGGCTTTTTAGCCAAGTCGATAGCTGGATTGCTTCTATTTTAAGTTATCTGCCTAATTGGTTACATTGGTTGAGCTATATTTTATGGCCACTCATTTTGGCATCCATACTCTTTATCTTTACCTATTTTTTTAGCACCCTTGCTAACATCATCGCCGCACCCTTTAATGGCTTTTTAGCAGAAAGAGTGGAAGAAGAATTAACGGGAGTTAAAGCAAAAGAGCTGCCTTGGAGTGATTTCGTGAAAGATATTCCAAGAATGGTCAATCGTGAATTTGTGCGTTTAGGCTATTACTTACCAAGAGCATTACTGCTTCTTTTAATCTCTTTTATTCCGGTCATAAATCTCATTGCGCCGGTATTATGGTTTCTATTTGGCGCATGGATGATGTCCATTCAGTATTGCGATTACGCATTTGATAACCATAAAATCTCTTTCACTTCGATGAAAGATACCATGAAAAAAGATCGCCTGAATAACATGCCATTTGGCGCATTAGTATCCATCATCACGATGATTCCTTTGGTAAATCTCTTCATTATGCCGGCAGCAGTTTGCGGTGCTACGGCAATGTGGGTAGATCGTTATCGTCCTCAATATCCTAATCTATAAGATGTAGGAATAAGGTTCTGTAATCTTATCTCAATCTACAAAAAAGGAAGCTGAAGCTTCCTTTTTTATATCTGTTTTTCAATTAATTGAAAGGTTCATATAGCTAATTTTAGTTTATTGCTAGAAGAACATAAACAGAAAATCATCTATATTTAAAGGGAATCTCTATTAACTGTTGTTCAAACAACCAGCCTTCTGGTTTTTTACATTCTTGATTCCACTTATAGTCACTTAGAATCTAGGTATTCCTATAACCTTATTGTCATCGCACTACCCTGAACTTCCCATCAATGTACGAAAAATTATGAATGGCTGAACCAACTTCTCCCGTGTTTTTATCGCGCATTTCAATGGGCGAGAATCCTTTTTCATCCACCATTTGCACCATTCTTCCGCCGGCATATTCGATCACTTTAAATCCTTGATTTTTGAACGGAAGCACTTCCATATTTTCAAAATCTTTTTCGCTATAACCAAAGTTATCCATCATCACATCAAGGCGCTCTTCTTCCATGATTTCTTTAGGAATACCGGTACTTCCTAGATAGCGCTCATAAAGATTGATATCTATTAATGACTTTAAAGCTTTTCTATCTTTATTATTCAATGCAATCCATAACTCTTCATATGCCGCTAATAACTGCTGTTCTGCATTCTTTATCTCACTAAAGGAAGGAGATTCAACCCAAATCCAATTTGCTGCACCTACTACTTGCACATTTCTTGAAAGGCTTGTTAAATCTTGATATTCCACAATATCTTCTGGAGATACCTTCCCTCGGTTTACTGTATTATTAGGCGATAATGGATCATCAAGATCAAACGTTTCTTCATGTATAAAAATATGATCTTCAGAATCGATACTCAATTTCAATACACCAATCATCTCTTCTCTGATTTCATCATTTTCAATTGTTGATTTAGAAATCTCAGCTAAACAGTATCGTTCATTCTTTCTTACTTTTTCTTGATATTGCTTTATTGCTTCTTCCGAATGCCCAGTCGTATCAGCCCAATATGGAACCATTTCTATAGAAATAGTATTATTCCCATTATATAAAAAACCATCAATTCCAAATCCCGTAAAAACATACCCACCAATACTGTCGGCATTATTAAATAGAGGTAAACCATTCACTCTGATAATACAAAAGGCTATTTTTGTCCTCCAATTAATCGAATAAGAAACCGCTGGTTTTGGCAAAACCGCTTGCCGATAATCTTGAATCTCTAAAGTGCCGGCATTTGCGATAGATATTCCTAACGTTAGGAAAAAACAAACAATCCATTTATAAAAAAGCTTCATATAATTACGATTTCATCCTTCAGTTTTATTCTTCACGATTTAAGGTTTTTGAGTGTTAATATTTTCAACTAGATAATAGTACAAACATCATATTTACTTGTATAAATATGCAATCATATGATTCTACTTATCGAATTCAAATAATTCATATCATTTACAATTTATTGTCTTTCTTTTTACTGCTTTTGGATAAATTTGTAATTTGAAATTCGAGCAAAGATCCCCATTCTCTTCTTCATAGCCTGATTCAAAATCACCATCTATTTTGAGGGATTTATGAGTAAAGTAGAAACAATCAAAAAAAGTAAAAAAGCAAAAACCGAAGACAAACAGATCATCACAACGCCTGAAACAATGGAAAGCTACTGTTCTTGGTGCTTACAGAAATCAAAACATCAATTACAACAACCTCATTCTGAAAAGCTCTATCGCCGGCATATTTACCAATGCGGGGAATGTGAAAACTTTACGGTAAAATGCCGTTTTTGCGACAATATGGCAAAAAGTGCGCCAAAAGATGCTTCAAAATCATGGCTCAGTTGGGATAATGAACGTTGCGCTGAACATGATGGCGATATTGTGACGTTTGCGGAAACTTCCATTTCTCTGAAAGATATTACCGAATTTCGCACATTGCTTGCTCATGAAACGCCAAGCTATAGCTTTGGAAATTTGGTCGGAAAATACCTCTTAAGTGATTATTTTGAGGAAGATGATAAATTCGATATCTTTAAACTTGAGAAAAAATCGGCTCACTCGGAACTTCATCAGGAGGATTCTCATCAATCGACAAATACTGTGAGTAAAGTCGTGTTGATTAATGGCTTTTTACGGGAAAAAGATCGGATTTTTCAAGATTGGATCGATGCCTATGAAGATATTCCCGATAATTGTGAGCTTTATGGCTTAACGTGGTCTTCGAAAGATCTAAATGATGTGGTCAAAGGTTTCTTCTCGCCGAATCTCTTCTCGATCGCATCCAAAAAACTCTTATTAGCCCAAATCGCTTATTCGGCAATTACCAATCCTTGGCATGTTTCTATGAAAAAGGCGGCAGATGCCGGAAATTTACTGGGGAATATTCTCTTAAAAACGGAAGATAACGACTATACGCTTGTAGCGCATTCTTTGGGTTGCCGAGTGATTTATAATGCGCTTGAACTCTTAAAAAACCATCCTGAGAAAAAAGTAAAAAACATCATTCTGCTCGGCGGCGCCGTTGGCAAACAGCCCCAAGATTGGGAAGCCGTTGCCGATACCATTACCGGAAAAATCTACAATTGCTATTCAGAAAATGATCGTACTTTAGATAAAGTGTATAGCGCTGCAACTTTAAAGCTAAGTTCCCCTGTTGGGCGTTATCCGATACAGAGCGAACATTCCAAAATTATCAATATTGATTGCTCCGATCTCATTAAAGATCATAAAAATTGGAAAAATGAATATCCGGCGATTTACCGCAGAATTAAAGCATTAATGAACTAATTTCTATCTAATTTCTGATTCTAATTTTTGAGTAAAAGATATTTTTGCAAATATTCCCTGAACGGCTAGAATCGTTTAGTCAAGTAAGGAGAACGTAATGGATGATGTACATCAAGATATCAAAAAAATATTTAGAGATGCGATGGCAACATTAGGTGCCGGCGTTAATATTATTACAACTGATGGAATTGGTGGAAAATGTGGCTTAACGGCAACCGCTGTTGTTTCTATTACCGATTCCCCGCCCACCATGTTGGTATCGATTAATCGCAATAGTGCAACGAACGATACTTTCAAAGCCAATACCAAACTCGCGATCAATATCCTTAATGCCGATCAGCAACTTGCGGCAGAATATTTCGGCGGAATGCATCCTGTTTCGATGGAAGATCGTTTTGCAAAGTTTGATTTTGCCATTGGAAAAAGTGGTTTACCTATTTTAAAAGAAGCCATTGCCAATCTTGAAGGTTCCATTTCAGCAACTCATGAAGTAGGCACACATACGCTGTTTATCGTGACATTAGATCATATGAATATTACAGATAACGGCGATGCGCTCATCTATTTTAATCGAGATTTTCATCAATTGCCGAGAGTGAAATAATCACGATATATCCCAAAACAAAAAAAGAGATAACATTGATGGTTATCTCTTTTTTCATGATCTTTTTTCATACGCTTGATTTTGCATCTCAATTGAGTATTTCGATTTAACAGATCACTGAAATCAGTAATATTAAGCCTTTTAGATTATAAGCTAGATTAGGTTGTTAACTTAATCTAACTTAAAACTCTCAAACTGAAACTTAAGAAATTTTTACTACAAATCGACCTTGAATTTTGCCGGCAAACATTTTCACAGAGAGTGATAATACATCTTCAAACTCCACTTCTTCGGCAATATTTCTAATCTCTTCGCTCGTAATATTTTGCGACAATAATTTCCATGCTTCTAAACGACTCTCTTTCGGCGCCATTACGCTATCAACACCGGCAAGTGTAATATTTCTTAAGATAAATGGTGCCATATTTGCCGGGAAATCCATGCCTCTTGCTAAACCACAAGCAGCAACAATGCCGCCATATTGTAATTGTGCGCAGATATTCACAAGCGGCACAGAACCCAAGACATCAACCGCTGCTTGATATTGTGTTTTTTGCAATAAACCGCCGGCTTCATAAAAATTGGAAGCATCTTCCAAACGCGCAACGCCGAACTCTTTAAATTCATCCAAAAGCTCTAATTTGGAGGTTAATGCCACAACGGAAAATCCGAGTTTGCTTAAAAGCATACAAGCCACCATTCCAACTCCGCCGGATGCACCTGATACTAATACTTCGCCCTTCTCCGGCGTAATGCCGTGAGCGAGCAGACGATTCACACAGAGCGCCGCCGTATATCCTGCAGTTCCAAATGCCATGACATCAAAAAGATCATATTCAGCAGGAACTTTAATCAGATCTTTGCCAAAAACATAGGCAAGCTCGGATAATCCGCCAAAATGATTTTCACTTAAGCCTAAACCATTCATAAAGACTTGATCGCCGGCCTTCAGATCGGGATCGGTAGTTTCTAAAACTTCGCCGGAAAAATCAATGCCGGGAATCATCGGGAATCGCCTTGCGATTTTACCGTCGTTAGTAATCGCTAAAGCATCTTTATAATTCAGCGTTGAATAGTGGACTTTTACAAGCGTATCTCCCGCTTCTTGTAAAAGAAGTTCTCGGGATAAAGATTCTTTACTACAACTAAAATTTTGCTCATTTTGTAAATAGAGTGCCTTAAACATTGTTTTCCCTCTTGTATCCACTGGATTTTGATATGTAAGCTATCTATTAGCTCTGTGAGTTAGCGTAACGAAACCGTGAGTTGAAGTAAATGCTGAGGTAAATAAATACAATAATCATACTTCTATGTTTTATATCTATATTGATATCGAAATCACTACATCAGACGGTAAAAAAAAGACAAAAAAAACTGATTTCAACATTCATGTCAAAATCAGTTGCAATAACAAGCCGTTTAAAAAGAGAGTAGTACCACAATCCTATCAAAATAATAGCTTGCTGCTAGGGAATGAATCTAGTCTAGCAAACTATTTTTATAACATATTGACATAAGACAGCTTTTGAATGCTTTCTTATATTTACATCAAAAATCGTTACTTGAAAATATAGATAAATCAATAAAATCAATTAGATGTAAATTAAATGATTCTCAACTCTTTTTGTAAATACTTTACTTTCTCTTTAAAAAGACTTCATATCGATTTATACAACGCGCCATTTCCATTCTCAAAAATAACTTTACGTCCCTTTCGTGTCTGTTGGTATCAGTATCTCTATGCCTATATACCCTATTCCGATATAGAGATTAGGATAGAGATTAAAGATAAAATTCATAAACACATTATAAAACGGTTAAATTAGCATAACTTAAAACAAGCACCTTTCTACCTGATTTAGAGAACTCTACAATCACTCTTGTACTTGCGCCGGTTCCTTCAAATCCTTGAATTACACCATCACCAAATTTCGCGTGCTCCACAAATTGACCGATTTTATATCCCTCAATATTGTCATCAAGCTTTGCCGTATTTCGGGTTCTTGCGGCAACCGATTGAGAATTATAACCGCCGTAACTGGAAGATCCTGTACCGTAGCCGCCAAGCGTTTGACGAATTTCAATAGCGGGACCAATCGCTTGAATTAAGTGATCTGGAATATCACGTAAGAACCGGGATGCCGGCATTCTTAAGGTTTTCCCATAAATCATGCGCTGCTCTGCACCTAGCATATAGAGAATTTTCTCGGCTCTTGTAATGCCGACATACGCCAATCTTCGCTCTTCCTCTATCCGTCCAATCTCATTGATTGCCGCATCACTTGGAAACATGCCATCTTCCATGCCGACTAAAAAGACGATTGGAAACTCCAAACCTTTCGATGCATGAAGCGTCATAAGCTGAACAGAATCTTCATCCGCTTCCGCCTGATTATCACTCGAATCTAATGATGTTTGTCCCATAAAGGCATCTAATTGCTCGGCCGTTGTGAGCGATTTTACATCTACAAGCTCTTCTGTGAAGGCAAGCTCAATCTGATCACTCATCATGAAGTATTCTGCCGCCGTAATAAGCTCATTGAGGTTATCGATACGATCTTCCCCTCGGTTGAGAGGTTCCTTCTTGTAATGCGGTTTTAAACCGCTCTGCTCGATTGCATACCCAAAGAACTCATCTAACTTCATCGTTTGAATTTTTTGCTGAAGATCCGTCATTAACTCATAGTACGCAAGAAGCACATTATGCGCTCTTGTTGTCAGCGTTTGGCTCTCTAATAGCAGTTGCATCGATTCCCATAGAGATACTCGATTTTGCACCGCATTCACGCGAATCATCTCAATGGTCGCTTGACCGATGCCTTTCGGCGGCGTTGTCATAGTTCTCTCTAACGATACATCATCTTTTGGGTTAATGACCATACGGAGAAATGCCATGATATCTTTAATTTCTGCACGATCAAAGAAGCGTAAACCGCCATAAACCCGATACGGCACCTGCCCACGCAGTAATAGCTCTTCAAATAGACGAGATTGCGCATTCGAACGATACAGAATCGCCATATCCGATTTGCGGTAACCTTCTTTGACCTTATCTTTAATGGTTTCTACCACAAAACGCGCTTCATCATAACCATCTGTGCCACGGTAAGCGATAATGGGCTGATCAGATTCATTCTCAGTCCATAATCTTTTATCTAAGCGATCGGCATTTTTTTCGATGACATGATTCGCCGCTTCCAAAATCGCTTTGGTAGAACGATAGTTTTGTTCTAATCGAACCGTTGTCACGTCTTCAAAATGTTCATCAAAATGCAGAATGTTTTCAATTTTCGCACCACGCCAGCCATAGATCGACTGATCATCATCTCCTACCACAAATAAGTTATGATGTTTACCGGCTAAAATCTGCAACCATGCATATTGCACACTGTTCGTATCTTGAAACTCATCCACTAAGATAAATTTAAAGCGTTCTTGATAATGCTTTAAAAGTGCCGGATTTGTTCGAAGCATCTCTAAAGTGCGAAGCAGAATTTCTGAGAAATCCACTAATCCTGATTGATCACATAGCGCTTGGTAATCTTTATAGAGCTCTATGAGATTATGTGTAAAGGCATCATTATAAGATTCGATGTGTTGTGCTCTACGTCCTTCCTCTTTATGCCCATTAATAAAGGTTGCCAGAATCTTCGGTTGATAGAGCTTTTCATCAAATTTACGCGCCCGAATCACTCTTCGGCATAATCTTGTCTGATCATCACTATCTAAAATTTGAAAATTCTCCACTAAGTTCGCTTCTTTCGCATGCGCTCTTAACATCCGGTGACAAAGGGAATGGAACGTGCCAATCCACATGCCACGAACGGAGAATCGTAACGTATCTTCTAATCGTGTGCGCATTTCAAAAGCGGCTTTATTGGTAAAGGTTACTGCAAGAATGCCGTAGGCATCTGATTGTTCAGTTTCTAATAACCATGCAATTCGGGAAATTAAGACTCGCGTCTTACCAGAACCCGCTCCTGCTAATACACGGACAGGACCAATCGGTGCTGTCACTGCTTCATACTGACTTTTGTTTAATTTTTCTAAATAACTCATTTATCTTGCCGAAATATTTTATTGTGGTATAAATTAGGCGCAGAAAATAGGCGCAAAGAGTTGATTCAATTCAAGAATCACTGCGATATATAAAAAAAATGGGCAATCGCTGTATTGATTTCAAAATAACCCACTATAATAGAGAGCGATTATACCTTTTATTGACTTGGAATGAGATAGGAAAAATGATTAATACAAAAACACCAACTCGTGAATTGAGCATGACCGTTCTAATGACACCTGATATGGTGAATTTCTCCGGAAATATCCACGGGGGAAACATCCTTAAATTACTAGATCAAGTTGCATATGCCTGTGCTAGCCAATATGCCGGAAGCTATGTTGTAACGCTTTCAGTAGATAAAGTTGTCTTCAAACAGCCAATCTATGTCCAAGAGTTAGTCACATTCCACGCAAACGTCAACTACGTTGGCCGTACTTCTATGGAAATTGGCGTTCGTGTTGAAGCGAAAAATATCAAAACTCGTGAAGTTCGTCACACCAACAGCTGTTACTTCACAATGGTTGCGATCAACGATAACGGCAAACCAACACAAGTACCAAGACTTGAAATCCGTAATAGAACTGATCAAAGACGTTTTGATAATGCCGTACTTCGCCTAAACTCCCGTCTTGCATTTGATAAAGCACAGATCAAAGATGATGAGGAAGAAGATAACGGTTTTAACCAATAGAGTTATCATAAGTACAGATACAGATACAGATACAAAAATAAACTCAGCCCTAGAAGCAATGCGACTAGGGTTTTTTATTGCGTTCTTATGAATCTCAAATTGCACAAAATACAAAACATATATTTTTTGTACATAATTTTATTGATTATTGTAAATATTAAAGGTATTACTAGATAAACATCCAAATTGGTCCTTTATTTACCTTATATCTAGTGAGTACTCTTCTATGAAAAATTATATAAAAATACTTCTTTCTACATTCCTTTTCCCACTGTTACTCGTAGCCTGCTTTAACAAAGATGACGCGCCACAAGAAATACGATTTGGAACATCGTTTGGCCATTTCTCAGACATGGTAAGGGATTCGATCATCCCTCAATTGGAAAATAAAGGCTATAAAGTCACGCTTTTAGAATTTACAGATGGTATTCAATTGAATAATGCGCTCAATGAAGGAAGCATTGATGTTAATATTTTCCAACATGTGCCTTACTTAAGAGGATATCGAGAAAGAACGGGCCATGAACTCATTGAAGCCTTTCAAGTTCCTAACGCACCTTTCGCAATTTATGCCGGGCAACGCCAACAGCTCAATGATATCCAAGCAGGAGATACGATTATCGTTCCGAACGATCCTAGTAGTTATGGAAGAGCATTAGTTATCTTACAAGATTTAGGCTGGATTGAATTAACGCCTAATATCGACCCGCTAAAAGTTTCGAAATTAGATATCATCAATAACCCTCTCAACTTAGATATTAAAGAGTTACAATCTGATCTTTTACCAAGAGCGCTTAAAGACGCTGCATTTGGTGCCATTAATGGCGGCGCTGCACTGAACTCGGGTTTAAAAATTTCAGATAGCTTATCCCTGGAACCTAATGATCTATACATCAATTGGGGAGTGATTCGAGAAAAGGATCAGCAAGAATCTTGGGTACAAGATGTTATCGAAAGTTTTAATTCCAAAGAATTTAAAAACTATAGTTACGCGCAATTTCCAGATTATCAATTCCCGAAGCACTGGTAAAAGCATCTCAAATCACAATCCATTTCTTATATTTCATTCGTGACTGAAAGTAGAGAAATTTGTTATCATAGTTTCTGATAATCATCTTGAGAATTACTCGGGATAAATGATAAAAAAATGGGAGAAATACAGATGGATTGTGATAACAAACTAACCCCTAAAGAATTAGAGTTTATTCTCCATTGGGGGGAAATGGGCAGTCGTTGGGGTGTGAATCGTACCGTTGCGCAAATTCATGCCCTGCTCTTTATTCAAGGCGAACCAATGAGTGCTGAAGCTGTATGTGAAACTTTAGGCATTGCACGCTCAAATAGTAGTAATAGCATTAAAGAATTGGAGCGTTTAGGTCTTGTAAAACGATTACATGTTCTTAATGACCGTAAAGATTACTTTGAAACCTCCGGCGACGTTTGGGAGCTCTTAAAGATTATTGCCAAAGAGCGCATTGAGCAGGAACTTAAACCTACTGAAATCATGCTTACAAATCTCATGAATGATCCCGAGTTTAAAAATGAAAGAAAGGTCTTCCAAGAGAGAACTAAAGAGAGTGCTGAGTTATTACATTCTTTAATTAAAGTGAGCGATCAAATGCTCGGATTCTCGGCAAAAGGCTTAAAACGCCTCTTCAAAACAAGCTCAGGTTTAATGAAGTTTATTCTTGGTGCGAGAAAAGAAGAGTCATAGAAGTTCTACCAACCATATATCTATTTCCATGTATAGATAATCCAACTATTCATATTATTAATAGCTTATGATTTAAATCAATATTGAACATGATAATAACCCTTTAGTTTTACTTGTTAAGTATTTTAAATAGAATGTAATTCGTTGAATTTTATTAAAACAAAAATATAGAGATGCGGAGATTGTTCGTCGTCATTTATAACAATCTCGACCTCTACCGATTCAACCTATTCCATCGAACATTTCATTGATTAAATACAAAACTTAAAACCAAAGGATCATTATGAAACCATACAAACTATTACTCTTATCATCAGCTGTACTCTTAACAATGGCTGGATGTAAAACACTCTCTCTAGATGATGCATTGAGTTTAGGAACACAAAGTGCACAAGCAATGAGCTTATCGGATCAAGATGTTAAAGAACTGAGTAATAAATCCTGTGCCCAATTAGATGCTCAATCTAAAATTGCACCGGCAAATAGCCAATATACAAAACGCCTAAATAAAATTGCTAATGCGCTTGGACGTAATGTGGATGGTACTGCAATCAGCTATAAAGTATACTTAACGCCAGATGTGAATGCTTGGGCGATGGCAAATGGTTGTGTTCGTGTTTATAGCGGTTTAATGGATAAAATGAATGACAATGAAATCCAAGGCATTTTAGGTCATGAACTAGGTCACGTTGCACTTGGGCACTCGAAAAGAAGTATGCAAGTTGCTTACGGTGCAGAAATCGCACGAAGTGCCGTTGCGAAATCTTCAAATAGTGCTGTTTCAGCTCTTAGCCAATCACAGCTCGGTGACTTAGCAGAAAAATTGGTGAATTCTCAATTCTCGCAATCACAAGAATTAGATGCCGATAACTACTCTTACGAATATTTGAAGAAACGTAACCTTAATCCCGAAGGTATTGCAACAGCGTTTGATAAACTTGGAAGCGGTAGCTCACTCTTAAGTTCTCATCCTTCTTCTGCAAAACGTTCACAAAATATTCGCAACAAAATTGCATCCGATAAAAAGTAATCAAAATCGATTATCTGATTATCCCCATAAAGCTCTTTATCGAAATATGAAGCGATAAATCTAAATGAAGAACCCCAAAAGGATTTTGTCCATTTGGGGTTTTTATCGCTTGCAAATTTCTCAAGTTTTAAAAAGTTTCATTGTAAATCAAGGCTAAGTCATCGCTGAATCGAATGCTTGCATGCTTCTGAATATCTCGTGCCAGTAATATCGATCCTTTTAGAGTTTTAAACCAAAATAACTACATGAAACAAAATAACTTATTGCTCTATTCTCACTATTCCCATTTTTTCTAAAAAGTGATGAATGGCATCTTTGTGACCATAATATAAAAAATCAATACAGCGCCGGTAAAGCCGATATATCCCAAACTTTCCCAGCAATATTGATAGCGCTTATAACGGGAATCTAAAGGTTCATTATGTAAATACGCGCGATCGGTCATTTTTTTCATCTGAATTTGAAACCAAACTACCGGCAACCACGCAATGCCAATTAAAAAATAGAGAATATAGACATTGATAAACCAATCTGAACTAAAGCTCATTCCCATTCTTTCCCCAAGCATCAATCCCGTAATCGGCTGAATAATCACTGCCGGCGTTGTAATCGCCCAATCACAAAAAACCACCATTCTATTGGTGAAATATTGCGATGCAAGATTGCCAAAACGATTGGAGAAAAAGACATAGAGCGCACTACCAAAGCCCGTTCCCACCATTAACATCGCCGAGATAATATGGAGATATTTCAACACAAAATAGCTATCGAACATCTTGAACCTCCTTTTGTAGAATCAGAAAGAAATAACAGAGCACTAAAATCGGCAAATTTTTCAACATAGAACTAAACGGATCTTGCCAAACTTCCGGAGAAAATAGCGTCATCAAAATCGTATAGCCGGCAATCACAATCATTAATAGCTGAATAATGGTTTTGGATGGCTTGATCAAGACCCAAATTCCGCAGATAACATCCATTGCGACCAATCCATAAAAAAGCATTTCATGCCAAGCAACCGGAAATGGAAACGAATGGAGAAGTGTTAATCTCATCACAGGATCGCTTAGAAATAACGGGATTAAACCTGATCCTATAAACGTAATTCCTAATGTGATTCGGCAGATATTCATCATGGAACGCGCCCTATCATTGTTCACAATGTTCATTTTGTACTCCTTTCTCTTTTAGTAATCTCTCCGAAACCTGTTCGCATTTTTCGTCATGCTTTTGACTTTCATTATTAATTACCGGCAACAACGCTTTGCGCCCTACCACTTCTGCAAATCGGTTATCTTTCGGCGTACTTCCCGCTTTTAATAATTGATAGGCATGATTTCCGGCAATCTTTGGCTGAATGATGCCAAAGGCATTCATCGCAATTTGAAAAGCTCGCTCCGAAATGGTCTGAACTTTCAATTTTGAATTAAACTGCCGGAGATAATTCTCAATAGTAATATCTTCACTTCCTACTTCATAAGTGCCGGCATTAAAATCCCCAAACATCAGCTTTTCTATAAACACAATCAAGTCTTCAAGCTGAATCGGAGATACGGAATATTGTTCTTGATTTAAATTTTGATTTTCAAAAGAGCGTGCATTGCCGATAGAACATAAGGTTTCCGGCATTTTCGGAAGCATTATTACCGGCATTTGGCTTAATCTTTGAAAAAATCGCGTACTTGCGCCATTTTCCGCATAAACTAACGAAGGTTTAATGATGTAACTCGCTTCATGCATTGTGAGCAACCATTGATCTAGCTGATATTTATATTTCAAATACGGAATTTTGGCGTAATCCGCATAATGGCTCAGAGCGGATAAAGAAAGAATTCTCCCAATACGCGCAGATACTGCAATTTTAAAAAATTTTAAGAGCCTTTCATACAGCGCTTTCTGTTTTCTATCACCAATTGCTGGCGATAAACCGAGCGTATTAATAATCATCGTATCTGCCGTAAGATAAGCACGAAGTTCCAACTCGTAACGCCCGCTTACATCTTTATCAAACTCTGAAAGCCATGCTCTACTCGGCGCCCAAATTTCTTTTCCTTGAGCAATCAAAGATTGATACAGCGCATTCCCGATCATTCCTGTTCGTCCCAATAAAATAATCATACATCGCTCCTTTCAGTACCTGCTTTCATCATTTATTTTCATCGTTTACTTTCATGGTTTGAAAACTATGAAGATCACTCTATTTGTTTTTCAAATTTCTGTCAATACAGAAATTACAGATAAAATAAAAATAAGAAATAAATAGATAGTGAATAGATAGATATGACTAAGAACTTATTTCATATTGATAAATAAAATCAACCAGTTAACAACTAAATTGAAATCTATGCTTGAAGCCTATTTTTTCTATAGCTTCTCTCTTTTTTAAAGGATCTTTTTTAAACGGATCCACAAAAAAAGGATTCTTTTCAGAATCCTTTTCATCTCATCGATTGTAAAACTTCTATGAAACCTATTTCGATTTCGGTACTAGGATGCTTCAAACCCGAAGCTAATCACATCTTTAATCTCTTGCTGATTATTCATCGCCATTAATAAGCGATCAACCCCTACGGCAACGCCACTGCAAAATGGCACTTGATCTAAACTTTCCAACAATAATTCATCAATTGGCACCGCTTGATAACCGATCGTTTCTCGTTGGATGTTTTCAGCGAGAAATCTTTCCCTCTGCTCTTTGCTATTTGTGAGCTCTTCATAACCATTGGCAAGCTCTAGCCCTTTCCAATACGCTTCGAAACGCTTTCCGACTTGGTAACCATCCACTTCCACGATCTTAGAAAGCGATGCTTGTGATGCCGGATAATGGTAGAGCACCGTGATTTTTTTTGGATCAAATTTCGGTTCAATCAAATGCGACACGATTAAATCGAGCGCTTCATCTCGATCTCGTAATTCAAAGGTTAGCTCTATTCCCTGATCTTCGATCAATGCCGTTAATGCCGGCAAATCCATCTCAAAAGGATTCACTTGTAAAATCGTGTTAAATGCTTCCAAATAGCTATAATATTCTACTGCTAAAGTTTGCTGAGAAATCGTCTGAATCAGCGTGACAACTTCTTCCATCAACATTTCTAAGGTGTAATCTAAGCGATACCATTCAAGCATCGTGAACTCAGGATTATGCCGGCGACTGATTTCTCCATCTCGAAATACTTTTCCCAAGTAATAACAAGAACCTGAACCCTCCGCTAAAAGGCGTTTCATATGATATTCCGGCGAGGTAATGAGAAACATCGGTGCATTGTGAAGCACTCCAGGACCATTATAAGTGGCAATAAAATTCAACAGCGCCGGATCAGGATTTCCAAATTGGCTCATAATCGGCGTATCGACCTCTACCACTTTTTCTTGATAGAAATACTCCCGAATAGTTCTAAAGACTTCCCCACGTTGCCAAAGTTTTTCTCGAAGCGCTTGCGAATGATCCCAATTCTGTTCCATTTTCGACATGATTTCCTATTAATATCTACAACGATCTCGATAAATTTCAAATATAACTAAACTCTGTAATGCGCCATTTTAAATGATCTAACTCAAGAAAGAAAACAAAAGCTCGTGAAAATAAAATGCCGTATCTCTGCCTAAAAAACTCCCAAAATAGCAGATTTTATCTGCTTAGTTCAGATTCCCAATTAAGATCTCTTCAGTAATAGAACTCTATGCCAATCACTTACTACTTGCAAATAAGAATAATTACTATTAATATGCGTAAAACATCGTTAATAAGAGGAATTAATCATGTATATTTGTCTTTGCAATGGGATTACCGATAAAGATATCGTTGAAGCAGTTGAAAATGGCGTTGCCGATTTTGAAACCTTACAAGCAAAGCTTGGGGTTGCTACAGGTTGTGGTTCATGCGCAGATATCGCAAAAAGCTTTCTTCCAGGAGAAGCATCACCGATGAATCAAAATATTCCTGTTCCTCAAGCTTACGAACTTCGTTAATTCGTTAAAAAATTTATACTCTTTTTGGTTTAAAACCCTAAAAAAGATCAAAATTACTGATATGGGATATTCAAAAGAATACCAACATTCGAACTAGCGATGAATCAGCCTAAATTTGATCATTGAAACTTTCTTAAACTGATTTCATAATATCCATAAAAGATATAAAACACCCAAACATAAAAAAGCTCAGGATCATTGATGATTCTGAGCTTTTCTCGTTAAATTCTTATCTTACTAGATTTTCTAATTATTTCTCAATTGCATTCTGCAAGTAGATTTCCAAACCTAGAGTTTCGATATTATCTTGTTGCGTTTCGATCCAATCGATATATTCTTCACTTTCATCTAACATTTTTTCAAGAAGATCGCGAGATACGTAATCTTGTACTTCTTCAAAATGTGCAATGGCTTCTACTAATACAGAATGCTTCTGCATTTCTCGAACTAAATCGCACTTCAAGATTTCCGGCACATCTTCGCCGATAAAAAGCTTTCCAAGTTCCTGAAGATTTGGCAATCCTTCCAATAAAAGAATGCGTTCAATGACATCGTCAGATTCTTTCATATCTTCAATGGATTTTTTATAAATTGGATGCCCTAAGCCTTCAAAACCCCAATTCTTTAAAATACGCGCATGCAAAAAATATTGGTTAATTGAGATTAAATATTGTCCCAATACTTTATTCAAATGTACTAAAACCGTGCGTTCAATCTTCATTTGATATTTCCTTTATACTGATATATTCATCATCACTGATGATTGCTTCAATGAACTTCGATACTGATAAAACTTCATAGAACATACAATCATCAATGAATCTACCGGAGAAAAGATCTACAACTAATCTCTTACGCTAATTCTCTTTGAAGATATAACGGTAATGAGATTGTTTTGATTAAACGAAGTTGTTGCTCTAACCAATGCGCATGATCTTCTTCAGTATCTTTCAACTGAACTACTAACATATCGCGCGTCACGTAATCTTGCTTCTCTTCACAAAGCGCAATCCCTTTTTTCAAGGCTTCACGTACTGAAAGCTCAAGATTTAAATCGCTCTGAAGCATCTCTTCAACCGTTGCACCAATATGAATTTGATCTGGAACCATTTTTGGTGTGCCTTCAAGCATCAAAATTCTTGTAATAATGAGTTTTGCATGGCTCGTTTCATCATCCATTTCATGGAAAATACGCTCATAAAGCTTTGTATATCCCCATTCTTCATACATTGAAGAGTGAATAAAATATTGATCCCTTGCCGCTAACTCGCCCGCTAATAGAACGTTTAAGTAATCGATAACTTCTTTATTCCCTTTCATAATGAATTCCTTTTTATGTTTTGATTCATAAATTTTAATAAATTTATTAAATATTTTACTAAATAACACTTAATGTACCTTTCATAGTATAGGCAATTCCCCTCGGCTTTACGAATCGAGATTAATCTCTATAATCAGCAAGTTACAAACAACATTGATTCCCAAATATCTCTCACTACTATCTATTTAACAACCTTTATAAATCACATACAAAACAACGAGTTATAAATAAAAGAGATTCATGATTGGGAATAACTAGCAAATCATAAGCACTCAATTCTCATTTACCCGTAATAATCGAGTAATAGTTACTCAAAATATTCTCTCTCTTTTCCAATTTTCCAAGATTAAAAAATTTGATGCCTTAACAACTTCAAATCTCTTCCATTTCCCTCAAACGTAGTTATGCACCCTAATTTATATCTTTTAAATGATGCATTTAGAATGACCTTTTCTTCAAAAAAAGGTATGATCATTCCTCACAAAATGTTATATGGAATGGATTTTAAATATGCGTCAAATGGATGGTGTTAAGCCACTTTTTTCTTATCGTAAATATTGGGCTCATCGTTTTGGAACAGCCCCTTTCCTTCCGACAACTCGCGAAGAGATGGATGAGTTAGGTTGGGATAGTTGCGATATTATCTTTGTTACCGGCGATAGCTATATTGATCATCCAAGTTTTGGAACGGCGATTTTAGGTCGACTTCTCGAAGCGCAAGGATTCCGTGTCGGCGTGATTTCACAGCCAAACTGGAACAGCCCTGATGATTTTGAGAAGCTTGGCACACCGAATCTCTATTTTGCCGTAAACTCCGGCAATATGGATTCCATGGTCAATCATTACACAGCCGATCGTAAAGTTCGCCGTAATGATGCATATACTGCCGGAGATGTGAACGGGAAACGTCCTGATCGTGCCGTGATTGTCTATACGCAAAAACTGCGTGAAATCTTTAAAGATACGCCGATCGTGATTGGTGGCATTGAAGCTTCTCTTCGCCGTGTTGCCCATTATGATTATTGGGATGAAACCATTCGCCGTTCTGTGCTGATAGATAGTGCCGCAGATATGCTTCTTTTCGGAAATGGCGAGCGTTCTATTACAGAATTAAGCCACCGTTTAGCAAGTGGTGAAACCATTGACCAGATCACTGATATCCGCGGCTCATCTATTATTCGTCCGCACGGAAAACACCACTTTGATCGCCATGAATTAGATTCAACGCATTTCGATCACGTTGGTAAAATCGACCCATACATTAATCCTTACGGCACTTCGATGAATACGAAAGAAGAATGTGGGACAAACGTTGCGCTTGAAGCACCAACCGCAGCGCAAGCACAATCCACACTTAAAAGTGAAAATATCAGTAGAACAGATGTGACGATTCGTCTTCCTAGCTTTGAAGATGTGACGAAAACGTCCACGTTATATGCTCACGCAAGCCGTATTTTGCATTTGGAAACCAATCCTTTTAACGCAAGACCAATGGTTCAGCAACACGGCGATTTAGATATCTTCATTAATCCACCACCATTCCCGCTCTCAACGCCGGAAATGGATGCCGTGTTTGCACTTCCCTTTGAACGTGCGCCACATCCAAGTTACGGCGATGCACGCATTGCCGCTTGGGAAATGATTAAACATTCTGTCAATATTATGCGCGGTTGCTTCGGCGGTTGTACGTTCTGCTCTATTACAGAACATGAAGGCAGAATTATTCAGAGCCGTTCTGAGAAATCCATTTTAAATGAGATTAAAGAGATTCGTGATCGTGATCCTGATTTTAAAGGCTACATTTCCGATCTCGGCGGTCCAACTGCGAACATGTACCGTTTAGCGTGTAAAGATCCTAATATTGAAAAGCATTGCCGTAAACTCTCATGTGTTTATCCCGGCATTTGCCAAAACCTCAATACCGATCATAAACCGCTTATCGAGCTTTACAAAAAAGCGAGAGAGATTGATGGCGTCAAACGCATTCATATTGCTTCCGGCGTCCGTTATGATTTGGCGGCGAAAGAGTCTGATTATATCAAAGAGCTCGTGACGCATCATGTGGGCGGATATCTTAAAATTGCACCAGAGCATACGGAAGAAGGTCCTCTGTCAAAAATGATGAAGCCTTCTATGAAAGCATATGATGAGTTTAAAGTGCTTTTCGATAAATACTCTAAAGAAGCCGGAAAAGAGCAATACCTCATTCCTTACTTCATCGCTTCTCATCCGGGAACGACCGATGAAGATATGCTCAATCTTGCCATATGGCTTAAAAAGCATGATCTACGTGCCGACCAAGTACAAGGATTTATGCCAACGCCGATGTCTGTTGCAACAGCAATGTACTACTCAGAGCGTAATCCACTCAAACCAATTCGTAATAATTCAGAGCATGTAGGAACTGCGAAAAGCCCGAAACGCCGTCAAATCCATAAAGCATTCTTACGCTATCATGATCCCAATAACTGGCCGTTACTTCGTCAAACCCTTCGTTATATGGGCAAAGGCGAATTGATTGGTTCAGGGAAAGATTGCCTCATTCCGGCAGAAAGTCGCAGAGAACGTGAAAATAACAGACACCAAGCTCGTTCAGGAAACAATGCCGGTAAAGGTCAACGCTTCACAACAAACTATCAAGGGATTCCTCGTAAAAAAGATAAGAATCACTCGAAATAGTATTTTGGGAAATTTGAGTTATTAGACTTTCATTGAACTAAAACAATAATCGTTAATATAAAAGTAAAAGCCAACAAACGTTGGCTTTTTTCATTTCCGCTCAGTCTCAGTTTTATCTTAAAATTGGCTTGAACAATAATATAGGCTGATTCATAGCTGGTTCGAATGCTTGTATTCTTCCGTATATCTTGTGCCAGCAATATTGATTTCTTTTGAGATTTTCAAATCCGAATAACTTCTGAATAAAATCTAAACAACACGGCAACAATGCAAATTATTGAATCTTTTAGGATCTCTATCCATCAATCTAAACTCTCTGAAACCTTAAAAAACAAAAGCCCGCTATTAGCGGGCTTTTTATCAAAACTTTATCTAAATCTTTAGGCGAAATTTTTAAGCTAAAGATTCTTCTCTTTCTAAAAGAATATTTAACATTCTACGAAGTGGCTCTGCCGCTCCCCAAAGGAGTTGATCGCCAACAGTAAATGCGTTGAGATATTCAGGTCCAATGTTCATCTTACGAAGACGACCTACAGGAATTGTCATCGTACCTGAAGTTGCTGCCGGCGTTAATTCTTGCATTGTAATATCACGATGATTTGGAACTACTTTCACCCAACGATTGCTCTCTTTAATCATCGCTTCCAGATCTGCCATCGGCACATCACGATTGAGTTTTACCGTTAAACCTTGTGAGTGACAACGCATTGCGCCCACACGAACACACGTTCCATCAATAGGTACTTCGTTTGCTAATTGCAATAACTTATTCGTTTCCGCCATTGCTTTCCACTCTTCACGGCTTTGTCCGTTTGGAAGCTCTGAATCGATCCATGGAATTAAGCTTCCTGCAAGTGGCGCACCAAAACGTGCTTTTGGATAAGCATCCGTTTGGAAAGAATCTGTAATCATCTGATCAATTTCTAAAATGCTTTTTGCAGGATTATTTAAATCCGCACCCACTAAACCATAAATGGAACCCATCTGCTCTAAGAGTTCTTTCATGTTTTGTGCACCGGCGCCAGAAGCTGATTGGTATGTCATAGACGTTGCCCAATCCACTAAACCTTCTTTGAAGAGTGAACCAAGTGCCATTAACATTAAGCTCACTGTACAGTTACCGCCAATGAAGTTTTTAACGCCTTTATCAATGCTCTGATCGATAATATGTCGGTTTACAGGATCTAAAATAATAATAGAATTATCATCCATGCGAAGCGTTGAAGCGGCGTCAATCCAGTAGCCATTCCAACCCGTTGCACGTAATTTTTCAAATACTGCCGTTGTGTAATCGCCACCTTGGCAGCTAATAATAATATCTTGCGCAGTTAGCGCTTCAATATTGTAAGCATCTTGAAGTTTTGGATCAAACTCGCCTGCTACAGTAGGCGCATTACCGCCGGCATTTGAGGTTGAGAAAAAGGTCGTATAAATGCCGGTGAAATCATTTTCCGTTATCATTCGATCCATTAATACCGAACCAACCATTCCACGCCAACCGATTAAACCCAACTTTTTCATACTTTACCCTTTAAAATATTTCAATAAATATTGTTTCAATATCCAACGTACTGACTTCTAATGACAACTGCGCCAACTACTTTTACTTTCAACATCTTTCAGCATTTTCAATGCTGATATCAACTGTTCAATTGATAGCTATATAAATAGCTATCTAACTGTTAATTTTGATTCTTAATTCTTATTACCTTGACAACGGTTTCAAATATATCACTAAGGCATATCGCTAAAGCAACTTCATATGATTGAGTAAACAACATTGATGAATGGGTCATCCTTCAATATTGAATGCCATTTTGAAAAGAGAATATGACTCTTTCCTCAAAATGCCGGAAATTGCTAACAATGCCCGGCAAGGCATTTAAGATCTATTTGAGATCTGTAAAATAGATCTTAATCTTCAATCAAGCTTCCATTGAGTTTCATTCTAGCTTCAACATAGACTAAATATAAGCTGCTATTTTAGCGATATTTTTTGATCTATATCTCTATAACTTACGCATTTAACGCTGCTAATACCGCATCGCCCATTGCCTTACAACCAATCACTTTCTCATCGCTTCTTGCGATATCTTTCGTGCGGTAGCCTTGGCTTAATACTTTCTTCACGGCATTTTCAATCTCATCGCCAATATCGTTACGATTAAAGCTGTAACGGAACATCATCGCAACGGAAAGAATGGTCGCTAAAGGATTCGCAATATCTTTGCCGGCAATATCTGGCGCTGAACCATGAATTGGCTCATAAAGACCTTTGTTATTTTCATCTAACGATGCCGATGGCAACATGCCGATAGAACCTGTGAGCATTGACGCTTCATCCGATAAAATATCGCCAAAAATATTCCCTGTTAACATCACATCAAATTGCTTTGGTGCACGCACTAATTGCATTGCCGCGTTATCCACTAAAAGATGCGTTAATTCTACATCAGGATATTCCGCTGAAACTTCTGTCACAACATCACGCCATAATTGCGTTACTTCCAAAACATTCATCTTATCAATTGAGCAGAGACGTTTATCACGCTTTTGCGCTGCTTGGAATGCAACGTGGGCAATACGACGAATTTCTGATTCAGAATAGATCATCGTATTAAAACCAACACGTTCACCATTACGCTCTTCAATACCACGTGGCTGACCGAAATAGATATCGCCGGTAAGTTCACGAACGATCATAATATCTAAGCCGGCAACCAACTCATCTTTTAAGCTTGATGCATGAGATAGCTCTTCAAATACTTGTGCTGGGCGAAGATTTGCGAAGAGATTCAGCTCTTTACGAATCGATAAAAGACCTTGTTCAGGACGAATATTACGTGGAAGACCATCATATTTTGGTCCGCCTACAGAACCTAAAAGAAGCGCATCTGCTGCTTTTGCTTTCTCTAATGTTTCAGCAGGAAACGGATATCCTGTTTCATCAATTGCAATTCCACCAATAAGCGCACGATCAATGGTGATATCGAGATTATGTTTTTTCGCCACACAATCTAATACTTTCTCCGCTTGACCTACAATTTCAGGACCGATTCCATCTCCAGCTAAAATTAATACTTTCATTTTAAACGAACTCTCCAGATCTCAAGTTCACAAATGCTCTATAAAACTACGATTTTTACGAGTGGATATACCAGATATTCATCATATCTAGGCAATAATTTCACATCGTTCAACATCTAAAAAGATTCTATAAAACATTCTATTTGTCATATCACACTACTTGTGTGAGCCCACTCATCAATATACGAGATCGCCCCAAAAAATCATAGCTTCTATTGATTAATTTGTTGCCAATCTGCCAATATTTAAAGCTAAATCAAAAAAGCTACCGAAGAAAGAATCTAAGCCCATTATTTCTGAGTTATTTTTAAAATTGTTTACGCTTTTTTACGGAAAAAGAGAAGGAACATTCCCAGTAATATAATGGCATTCACTAAATAGCCGAGCATGATCGTGTCGTAAGTTCCCGTTAAGTCATAGAGTAAACCTAATAATGTCGGAATAAATGCCGCAAAGCAGTAACCACCAAAGAGCATCATCGCTGTCCAACTTGCAACAGCATTGCCATCATCCACTTCATAAAATGGTAATAACATCGTGATAGCAAAAAGCCCTGAGCTTACTAATACCCCCAAAATTCCAATAATGGCATAGAGGAAAATGAGGTTATTACTGCCCCAAAGCAAGAACATCACGCCGATAATAGTAATGGAAATCGCACCTAAACTTGTTCTTCTTAATCCTAAACGAATCACGATCACCGGAATTAAGAATCCGCCGATTAATCCACAAAAAATCGAAAGATTGAGTAATGCATTAGCATGAAAATTACTAACGCCTTTTTCAATTAAAAAGGGGAGTAACCACGCTACGTTTGTATAAAAAAGCCCTGATTGTAAGCCGAAACACGCCACCAACATCCAAGCTCTTGGCTGATTCCACGGCATTTTCGCTTTTGGCGCATTTTTTGTGGTGCTCTCTTGCGTTTTAAAGAGATAAAAAGCCGCCCAAATTCCAGAAATAATCAGGATCGGCAGTGCCCAAAACTCTAGCGTAATGGCCCAATCCCAACCTAAATATTGATGTAAAATAGAGCTACTTAATGATCCAGAAACACCACTAATACTGATTCCAAATGTATAGAAAATCATACCGACATTACTGCGGCTTTTAAAATGGTGCTTGACGTAACCAGACAGTAAAGGTCCGGCAACGGCAATACCCATTCCCATTGAAAAGGAAGAGAGAAACAGAAGAATCGTGCTATCAAAAAAGCTTCTAGTAATGGCCGAAATCGCAATCAAGAGCAAACTGAAGGTAATCATGCGTTCCATTCCAAAACGATTGCTCAAAGGAGCTGCCGTTAACGCAAATACGCCCATACAGATAATGGGAATGGTTACTAAGAAACTGACCACCGCACTCGATAACTGCATATCTTCCGCCACGCTACTCATTACAGGTCCTAGCGATGTTAACGTCACACGCAATGATGCGGCAGCTAAAAATACCAACCAAAAGCACGCAAGTGGTACATATGGATGCTGTTTCTCAACCTGAGTCATATTGAAATTCCCTTTATTCTCTAATTATTTCTCTATTGTTATTATCTGTCTTTCTGAATTTTTCAGCCCATTCTGTCACAACAAAGCGCTTTCCTCCTAAAAGAAAAGCGCCTTCTATTCATTTATCTATGCTTACCGAATTTCAATATTCTTTCAATATCCATATCATTTTCGTATATCTAATACCAAATATCGAAAATGAAATATTGAATACTGTAAGCTTAAGACTGCATTCAACATTCTCTCTAACGTCAGTTAGATGATGGCTTAACCGCGACCTGTGTGACCAAAGCCACCTTCGCCACGTTCTGAAGCTTCAAACTCTTCTACTTGCGTAAAGTTTGCTTGCATCACCGGCACGATAATCATCTGCGCCATTCTCTCGCCCACTTTCAGCGTGAAATCATCTTTACTACGATTCCAAAGAGAAACCATGAGCTCTCCTTGATAATCTGCATCAATTAAGCCCACAAGGTTTCCAAGCACAATGCCATGTTTTACGCCCAATCCTGAACGCGGTAAAATCATTGCCGCATAACGAGGATCTTTTAAGTAAACTGCAATTCCTGTTTTCACAAATGCCGTTTCGCCGGCTTTAATGACGATATCGCTTTCAAGCATTGCACGTAAATCAAGACCTGCCGAGCCTTCTGTGGCATAACTTGGTAACGGAAACTCATTTCCAAGACGCGCATCTAATACTTTAAAATCAACATTCAACATACAAACCCTTTTTACTTTTCTCTTTATATTCCGTTCTAGTTTTAGTTCTAATTCTAAAACTAGCGCTAACTCTTGTTCTATTGTCTGTTTTCTATGAAAACAAAGAAGCTCATCGTGAATGATGCCAAGAATGATTCTTAGGCTTCTTCAACAATGAGCTTATCGCACCAATCTTACAAATTATGGATTGGTCGGACGACGTGCATTTAAACGATCGTAATAATATTTATCTAATACCGTTGTCGGCATTTCATATTGACGCACAGATTCATAACTTGCCGGCGTAATTCCCAATACTTCAAAATCTTGTCGATCTGTAATAGAAGGCGTTTTAGACGTTTTAATTTGATTTCGGCTATATGGGAAGCGTGGTACGAATCCTACAAATAGTGCGATAAAGCTCGCTAAACCATCTGGAAAGCCAATAATCATACGTTTTTTCGGCGTAATTTCTGAAGCGATTTTCTTCGCAACTTCCTTAAAGGTGTATTGCTCAGGACCTGCTAATTCAAATACCGTTTGTTCATGATCTGTTTGAAGCAATTCTAACGTTGCTTTTACCACATCATTCACAAATACTGGCTGAAGTTTTGCATTCACCATTGGAAGTAGTAATACCGGCATTGTTCTAATCCAACGCGCAACATGGTAAGAGAATGCATCTTCATAACCCACCACCAAAGATGGCGCTACGATAGAAAGCTTCATCTTTCTATTTTGTGCTAAATCTAAAAGCACTTTATCGCCTTCGCCTTTCGTTGAGAGGAACGTTCCTGGCGCATTTGGTTTCGCACCAAGCGCACTGAAATGAATCATTTTTTTCACGCCAAGTTCATCGGCAATTTCAAAAATACGCTTAGGAAATGCAACATGCGCTTTTACTGCTCGGCGACGCTTATTTTCCCAAGTACCAATCATATTGATCACATATTCAGAGCCGGCAAGATGTTCACGAATCAACGCTTCATCTTCTAATTTACATTCGTTAACATATTCTACAAATGGTAAACATGAAGCACTATTTTGAACATTACGATCACGGGAAAAAACCGTTACACGATAACCATTACGAGATAATGCTGCAGTTAAAAGCGTGCCGATAAAGCCTGTTCCGCCAAAGATACTCACTTTTTTCCTATTCATTTCTGCTCCTGAATATATGGATAATTTATAATTATTTATGAAATTCCTATGAGTATATCAAATAAAAATGGCTGTTAGAGCCTAATTTTGCTATTCAAACTCGAAAAGGTATTAATTCAAGGAGTTATTAATCGTATAGAAATTACATATAGAGATTGCCTATCTATACACAATATCTCTTTGCCCTTCCCCATCGCATTCTGATAGATCAATATTCCCTCATAGTGTAATCATTTAAATATTGACATAGATCAGATTTCTTAAAGAGAAGGTCATATGAAAAATCCTTTCCAAAATAAATTTTTTATTAAAATGTCGATACTTAAGTTAATTGTGAACATCATTGCATTATAAACGCGCGCTTTTATTTATAAAATCTCTGTATAAATATCTAGATTATTATAAAGCAACATCAATTTTATTGATTATTCTTCTAATACAAAACTCCCTTACTTAAAATATATAGTGGTTATATTCAAGTAGTTATGGCTTAATAACTCAATCTTTTTAAATAACAACTACCTATCTGAAAGATTTTATTTAATTAGGAATATTGAGGCATCATCCCATATTTAAACTGACTAGGTTACGGGATCACTGATAAGGACATACACAAATAATGAGAAAGTATTTTGGAACAGATGGAATTCGTGGGAAAGTTGGGATATATCCTCTTACTCCTGAATTTGCATTAAAACTCGGTTTCGCTGCCGGTAAAGCGCTCGCAGGACAAGAAAATGCAACTGTTTTAATAGGAAAAGATACCCGCCAATCGGGTGATATGCTTGAAGCGGCGCTTGCTGCTGGTTTAAATTACGCCGGTGTGAATGTGATTTTAGCAGGCGTTTTACCAACGCCGGCGATTGCGCATTTAACCATGAAACATCAGCTCGTTGCGGGCATTGTGGTTTCAGCTTCTCATAATCCTTTCTATGACAATGGCATTAAGTTCTTTAATCATTTGGGCGAAAAACTCGATGATGCGGTTGAACTTACCATTGAAAAAGCCATTGATGAGCCTTTAACGCTCGCTGAAAATGGCAAAATCGGCACGATTTCTCACTTAGAAACTGCAAGTGATGAATATATCGATTTCTGTTATGAAAGTGCAAAAGGCTTATCCCTTTCAGGAAAGAAAATCGTGCTCGATTGCGCTCATGGTGCCACGTTTGAAGTTGCGCCTAAGCTCTTTGAAAAACTTGGCGCAACCGTGATCACTGTGGGCACCGAACCCAATGGCGTGAATATCAATAAAGAAGTCGGCTCTACTTCTCCAAAGACCATTATTGAAACCGTTAAAGCAGAAAAAGCCGATTGCGGCATTGCGTTTGACGGCGATGGCGACCGTTTGCTCATTATTGATGAAAATGGCAGAACATTTGACGGCGATGACATTCTCTATCTCTTAGCAACGGCGAATAATGAACAATCAGTTGTCGGCACCATCATGAGCAATCTTGGTTTCGAATTGGCTTTAAAGAAAAAAGGCATCGAGCTTCTTCGTTCTAATGTCGGCGACCGTTATGTTTTAGAACTTCTCAATGAGAAAGGCTTAAAAATTGGCGGCGAAAACTCTGGGCATATTCTCTGCCTTGATGTGCATTCTACCGGCGATGGTATGATTGCGGCATTACAATGTTTATTAACGATTCAGAAAATCGGCAGTTCTTTTGGCGAAATCTTGAATGAAATCCCAAAAACAGTGCAAGTGATGCATAACGTTCGCATTGAAAAAGATACCGTTTGGAATACTGAAACCCTTCAAAATGCCATTCAACAGATTGAAGCAAAACTTGCCGGCGAAGGCCGTATTTTAATTCGTCCATCTGGTACTGAGCCGGTTGTTCGCGTGATGGTTGAAAGCCATGATCACGGCATTTCTGAAGCGCATACTATTGCACTTGCAGATATTATCAGAGCTTCTGCGAAATAATGTCTCAAGCACATGTCATTCACTGATATTTTTTACGGATCTCGTTTTACGGATCTCTTATCATTTTCCATCAGTGATCTAAAAAATCAAAAAGAATAATCAAAAAGGATTCTATTGATGAATCCTTTTTTGTTACCTAAGATTTTAGAGATATGACAAAAACATGACAATTATTTACCCACTTATGACTTTGTTACATGATTGTCATAATCAAAATTTACACTAGAACAATATTAATCAATATCTATCACAGTTTTATAACCCGTTATAACCGGTTAGAACCTGTTTTTATGATCAGATTTATGACATATTCTCTATCACTGATTTCTAATTTGAGTAAATAATCCGGTATGAAGAAGATTCTCATTGTTGAAGATGAAGTTCCGATTTCAGAAATGATTGAACATTTCTTATCAAGCGCAGGCTTCGATATTATGCAAGCGTATGATGGTGTGGAAGCGAAAGAAATTTTAGATTCTCAAGCTAAAATTGATCTTATTTTGCTTGATTGGATGTTGCCGAAAAAGTCCGGCATTGATCTCTTAAAAGAGCTCAAATCGAGCCGTAAAAGTCGTCATATTCCCATCATCATGTTGAGTGCAAGAGCCGAACTAGAAGATCGTTTAGAAGGTTTAGATTCCGGCGCGGATGATTATTTAGCAAAACCTTTCTCCATGAAAGAGCTCTTATCTCGCGTCAATTCCCTCATTCGCCGCATTGACGAATATGTGGAAGAAGATAAAGAGATTGTGGAAATTGCCGGCATTGAGCTTGATTTAGATGCGCAAAGAATCACGATTAATAACGAACTCATCAACGTCAGCGCTATTGAATTTAGGCTGCTCTCCTTCTTTATGACCCATTTAGATCGTGTTTATAGCCGCGGAAAACTGCTCGATCATGTTTGGGGAATGGATAGTTATGTGGATGAGCGAACCGTGGATGTTACCATCGGCAGACTTCGTAAAATCCTAGAACCTACCGATCATCATCGTCTGTTACAAACGGTGCGTGGCGAAGGATATCGCTTTTCGCCACAACCTAAATCGAAGTAAATTTTCGATGACGTTCCTTCTTAAAACATTTATGATCGTTTGTGAATGAGTCTTTCACAGCACTGATAGCTATTAGGAGAATTGACGATGTTAGGGCATTTATCTATTAAACATTTTTTGATAGAGCTATTCATGGCATTGCTTCCTGCCCTACTTTTAACGTTTTTCTTCGGCAATCTTTTCCTATGGCTTTTTCTAGCAACTTTCCTGCTTTTAATCTGGCATTACCGGCAGATTTATCGTTTATCGAGTTGGATTTGGGTTGATCATAATCTCTTCCCGCCGGAAGGAAAAGCCACATGGCTTCCCATCTTTCATGGTTTATTGCGAATGCGCCTTGAAAACCGAAAAGAGCGAAATCGTCTTTTAGACTTTATTCGTTATTTCCGTAAAGGCGCTGAAGCAATGCCGGATGCGACCATTTTGTGTGATAAAGATGGCCGGTTAAATTGGTGTAATCCGCAAGCGGAACAGATGCTCAATCTCCGCTGGCCACAAGATGAAAAACAATCGATTTTCAATCTGATTCGAACGCCGGAGATCGTGGAATACTTCAAAAAAGGCGATTATTCCAAGCCTTTTCTCTTAACCCACGATCAGCGAGAACTCGAATGCCGGTTCTATTATCCCTATATTGAAAATAATCTCCTAGTGATCGCTCGTGATGTCACAGATCGGGAAATTGCCGAAAGAACTCGCCAGATGTTTTTTGCTAACGTCAATCATGAACTTCGTGTACCTTTAACGGTGCTCAAAGGCTATGTGGAGATGTTAGAAGGAAATCTTGACGATTCTGAAAAAGCAGGTTTTACCGGCAAAGCCCTTTCACGAATGGATGAACAGATTGATCGCCTGCATTCGTTAGTGATTCAGCTCATGGCGCTTACTCGCTTAGAAACGGCACCAAAATCGGATCAATTTACGCAGTTAAATCTTTCAGAAATCGCTGAAAATATCGTGAGCGATTATCATCATAATCATCCTGAAACCAAATCCATTATTACGGCAGATATTGAACCAAATATTCATATTATGGGCAATATCGATCAGCTAAAACAGGTTTGTAACAATCTCTTCTATAACGCTATCGAGCATAATCCGGAACTCACCGCCGTTCATCTTTCCCTGAAACAAGCCGGCAATGAGATTCTCTTTGCCGTAAAAGATCAAGGAAAAGGTATTCCGGCAATGCACCTTAATAAACTGACGGAGCGTTTTTACCGTGTGGATTCTTCCCGCAATCGCGCGCAATCGGGCGGAAGCGGTCTAGGGTTAGCTATTGTAAAACATGCGCTCAACAATCACGAAAGCCAGCTTTCGATTCACAGTGAAGTAGGTAAAGGCACCACGTTCTCATTTGCGCTTCATAAAGGTTGATTCAATATTTTAAGAATAAGGGCTGATTCAAAGCTGGAGCGAATGTTTGCATCCTTCCAAATATCTCGTGCCAGCAATGTTGATTCTATTTTCGGCTTTCAATTACTTCCTGTCTGCATTTCATGCTCTTTCGCGCGCTATATCCATAAGATATAATCACTAACTCACAGATTTTATTTAAAACCGTGTTAATCTGATGTCTTCTCTTATCTTGAATTTCAGAGCAACAATAAATTTTAAATAACCGGCGATGAGCGATCTTTTTTGGATACAAAATGATGAAAATGCTCTTCCGCCATGAATGTATTCTTCAAAGGAAACATCATGCAGGATAATTCTTTCACAGAAAACAGCGCACCTTTCAACGTCTTAATTCTCGGCGGTTACGGCAATTTTGGCGAGCTGATTTCAACCGCCTTAAGCCAAAAAGATAACCCACAAAATCGCCATATTCAGATCATGATTGCCGGCAGAAATAAAGAGAAAGCGAAAGCTTTAGCGGAAAAACTACAATGCGATTATTTAGTGGTGGATGTTGAAACAGAGAATCTTGCAGAATGTTTTCAGAAAAATAAGATCGACCTTGTGATCTCAACCGTTGGGCCCTTTCAAGGGCAATCCTATCATATTGCAAAATCAGCGATTAAGGAGAAATGCCACTATATTGATTTGGCGGATTCACGAGAATTTGTTGCCGGCATTACAGAACTCAATTCATTGGCTCAAGAAAATAATCTCTTTATCTGCTCTGGCGCAAGCACGGTTCCTGGGCTGAGTAGCGCCGTTGTTGATCATTATCTCCCACAGTTTTCAGAGCTAGATTCTATTGAAGCTTCCCTTTCCGCTTCTGAAAAAGTTCCCGGTATTTCCACCCTTTCTGCCGTGTTAAGTTATGCCGGAAAACCTTTTACCACATGGAAAAATGGGAAGTGGCAAACGATTTATGGATTACAAAATTTGGAACATCATCAATTCCTTCATCTTCCTAAAAAGAGATGGATCAGCAATTGTAATGTACCTGATTTAGCCATCTTTCCCGAGCAATACCCTTCTGTAAAAAACATTTCATTTAAAGCCGGCGTTGGCATTGGTTTTGTGCAGTTCTGCTCGGCATCCATCGCTTTTTTACGGCGTTATCAGCTTTTTCCAAATCCCGTAAAATATGCCGGTATTTTCTATAAAATCTCGCAAAAATTTGAACGTTTTGGCGATGGTTTAAGCGGCATGCAAATCCTCCTTAAAGGAAAAGATCAGGATCATCAACCGCTCACGATCTGCTGGGAAATTATTGGTTACAATAATGAAGGTCCGAATATTCCCTGCTTCGCTTCCATTATTCTCGCCCGAAAACTTGCCAACAATCAGCTCTCAAAACGAGGCGCTTTTTCGAGTGTGCATTTGATTACATTGGAAGAATATTTAGCAGAATTAGAAACTTTAGATATTAAAACTTTTGTGGAGTTTTCCCCAAGTGCTAACTCAAAAGGAACATCCCGATGAAACCTCAAGAACAACTGACGCAGACACAAAAACCGCAACTCTTCCGGCATTTTTTAGGAGATGATTACAAAAAATTACCGCTAGAAATCCGGCAATTTCATGAGCATTCGGATCAAGTCTGGCAAGGAACCGCAAAAATTACCGGCGATTCAAATATCATTTTAAAGCTCCTTCGAAAACTCAACGGATTGCCGGCAATGAACCCTGAAGTTCCCGTCACAATTTCTGTGCGTTATCACAACAATACCGAAATCTGGCAACGACAATTTGGAGCGAATCATTTTACGTCCATCATGGGTTTTGATGAGAAAAAACAGCTTCTATTTGAGAAAGTCGGCATGCTTCGCTTCTATTTCAAATTAGAATTACGAGAAGATGAAGATGAAGATGCAAGTGCCAATGCAAATGCAAATTCAGATGCACAAACAAATTCCAAAATCTTTTCTTATTGGGATTTTCAATATCTCACGGTTTTAGGATGCAAAATCCCCCGTTTTTTATCGCCGATTTTTATTGGAAAGGAATCGGTATCTCTACAAAATACTTACCAATTCAAAGCGCATGTGCGTTTACCTTTTCTTGGTGTTTTGGTTGATTATGAAGGGAAATTATTGCCACCAAGCTCGCTTTCTAACATAGAATTTTGAGTGAAATCGCGCCAACCTTCGATTCGCTCTATTAATTTCCTACTTCTATTTTTTACTTCTATTACAATAGACAGATTATTAGCATTTTTGGCGGTTGTTTCGCCCATTGTTTTAGTCCATAGGATCATTATGAATATCGTCGTTCTCTTCTCGCCTAATTTCCCTGACCTTGCAGAAGAATTTTTCAGTGAAGATCGCAATATCCCCGAAATATTCGACACAGATTATGATATTTCCCCACTTATTTACGATAATAAAGCCGTTGCCATTGATCGCAATGATTGGGATTTTCTGTTTCTGAACGTTGCTTACTGCTTTAAGGCAGATTTCCAAAAGCGTTTAAAAAAGCTGTCAAACACAAAACCTATCTATATGTTCGCCGTCAACGATACCGCTGAAGGCTTATGGTTCGAGCATTACGAAAATGGCAAACTCACGCGCCAATGGATTTCTGTGGAATACGAAGTTCAAGGCAACATGGGCGAATATCTCAAAGAAGAACAAATCATCGGCTACCCATTCATCGACGAAGCTTACGAAGATGTTGGCGCCGAGATGTTTTACGAGCTCATCGAAGAAATTACCGGCTTTGATGTCACAACGATGATTGAAGAAGCTTAAAAATATATATTTATTCAAAAAATTCAAAAAGGACAATACCCTTTCGAGTATTGTCCTTTTTCTTTCTTCTTTCATTTTTTCAGAAACCCCATTTCTATTTTGTGAAAAATCCTGGAGCAACTCTCATCGATGAAACATTTAACAATTCATCTCTATTCTTTAAATAAAGAGGATATTGAGATGGATTTAATTGTGCTAGTGGTGAACAATCCACTTTAAGATCTATCAGCCAAAATCCAAGTAATACTTCGGAAATAAGTATTTCTTTAGCTTCGCCGTTTTTCATCCCTAAATCTAACATGTAACTTTCAGGATGCAATGCTTTAGGGTGAGGAATAATCTGAATTCTCCGATAACTATTCCACTCATCGTCATGAGAAATTCCTTGATCAATTCCTACTGCAGTGACGCTTGAAATCACGCTTAATACCCGAGTAAATTTAAAAGTTTTGTAAACCCCACTCCATTTTTCAGAATCTTTATCTACTTCAAATGCCCGAAAATACCAACAACCGGCCACTTTAAAAATACTATGAGGGATTAGTTTTTTGATACTTTCTCCTGATGAAGTAGAAACATACTTTATTTCAATCATCTTACGATTAATGATAGATCTTGTAATTTCAGATGCATCAGAAATTTCTAACAAAGGATTCTTTGACCATTGTTCTGCGCCATATGTTGCAATATCATAATGATGGCAAATAACTCCATAAGCTACATACAATAATCCTTTCTCTACACTATGTGTATAAAAATGCTGAAACTCATCTGAAATTATATATCCTACCCGAGATCCTAAAAACACCATTTGATTTGGATATTCTTCCAAATAGCCTGCAATTATACGACTCGCTGTCGCTTCTCCAATTGAAAATCGAGTTACTAGCTCACTGCGAGTCAGTTGACCTTTAAATAATAATAAAAACTCTATAAATCGATATTTTTCTCTTAAATTTTCATCCATCAGACTGCTCTTTTCAAAATATTTGAAATTAAAATTATACAGCACAAAACTCTGCCAACACTTTAAAAACAATTATTTGCCCAATAACTCCTTCTGGCAATATTGATATTTTAATATCAATTGATATTAAAAACGTCAAAAATCATTGACAAAATCGCAATATAAAATAACAATCAATATAACTTTGATATCAAATGATACTAAAGTTTCATCAATCATAGAAAGATCGTATCCGTAAAATCCATTGATTGCTCTTGAGCATAATAGCGCTTTACTGCAATTTCGCTTGCCACCTCATCTATCTACCCCATCTAATTATGAAATTACTACAAATATTAGACCTGATAAAACAAAGACAGAGTATTGATTGGCCACACCTACACCAATCTCTCTTACACTTAGGCATCACTGAAGCTCTCATAAGAGAAACATTTAACGTCAAACGTTATAGTGAAAAAATCTATGCTGTAACAATTATTAATCATGATTTTTTTGAAAACATTATGCAGCTGATAGAGCCCTCGGATAAGAGTTCCCGTGCTACGGCAAGTATGACAGGGAATAGCCATATTGCAGCCGTCAATGGCGCTCTTCTAATCGCCAATACTCATCATAGGAAATCCCCCTATGTCCATCTAATAAAGTCTGGCTTTCCCATTCCTGAACCTCAAAAAAATAATGCCATCATTATTGAAAACCTAGAGTGCTTCATAAATTTTCAAGATACTTATCAATTTATGAAGCAATTCTGCGAATTCACTGCCCCAATTGACGATATTGAGTTTATCTATGCTGCCGGTAATAGCATTTCAAACCAGATTATTACGCCTTATCTACACAAATTTTCAGGGCATATTTATTGTCTATTAGATATCGATATTGGAGGATTACAAATTTATAAGAATCTTCTAAATAATGGTTTATCTCTATCTACTACGCATTTTGTTATTCCAAAAGATATTCATCATCGATTACAACGATCACGTAGAAATATGAACAAAACAGAGTTAGCAAAATTAAATAGTTTTTTAAATATCTCTAGCGCTATTAATCAACTTATTACCTACCTCCATCACTATCAAACAAGCATTGAACAGGAGAGCTACCGTGTACTATGACGCCTTACCTCTAGACTTACAAAGTCAATACTCTATTAATGAGTTAATATTTATTAATTCAGGATCTAACTATTATTCACGTCTTCCAATGGCTATATCAGCTGCCCTTTATGCCGGAAATAATGAAGGAAAAACCTCTTCTCTTTCAGCGATAAAGTTATTTTTATTACCTGAAGTAAGCTTTAAACGTAGCGCCTCTAAATTTAATTTCTCATCAGGCGGCACAACATTTTCTGATATTGATTCTCTTACTTATTACTTTCCAAGTACTGAATCCTATATTATCTGTGAGGCAGAAAATCCTAGCTATCCTCAGGGATTTTGCTGGGTATTGTTTAAAAGCACTCATTTTCACTATGGAAGGATTGCAGTACCACATCCTTATAATCATATTGAGCACCTATTTTGGAATTCTGAATCTACATCTAATGAAGGTGTTGGTGCTTTACACGATGATATCTCTGTTTCCCAGATCAAAACTAAACTGCTATCTAAATATGATGGTCAGTTAATCATTGATAAAAAAATCATTGCTGAAGCGATCTACTCTCGAACTAGTATCAAAGAAGATCATACTAAATTTTGTCTTCTACCGATGATTCATAAATCTTCTGCAGATAGCATTAAAACCGTAAGAGCTCTATTAGATATGGCTTTTGACTTAAGTAATGCTTCCACCCAATCTCTTCCTGTCGCAATTGGATCTATCATTGATAGTCAAGGAAATAGTGTTGTAAGAGACGATGGTATCTTCCTTGACTTAGAAGATAAACTAGAAGAATGGGATGAATTACAACACTCTCAAAAATTACTCGCTCAGATAGAAGAAAAAAAACCGCAATGGCAACTCTTTAAAAAAAAGGTGGCACAATATCAACAACAAAAATCTACCGTTCAAGGAGATTTTTGCCAAATATTACACTATGTCAATCAAGCGGTAGAGTTATTCCAACAAGAATCAAAACATCTTCAAGAACTATCCTCTAGACATGAAACTCAACTGAAAAATGCTAATGTGAAACTGCGCACGGTTGAAGATACTCTGACAGCTTCCTCCTCTCTCATCCAAAATTTTGAAAAAGAGATTGAGAATTACAACCAAACCTTAATGAGAATCCAAGCACAAAAAGATTATTATCAACAACACCATATTCATGATACTGATGAGATGCTGAATGATCTTAGAAAAAAGTATGATCTCTGTAAAAACAGCATTCAAGGATTACAAGATGCTCAAAAGGCAGAGCAAACTCTATCCTCACATACCAATAAAATTAATAGCATTCACAAAGAAATAAAGATGTTAAATATGGATGCCACTAATATTCAAAATAAAAATGGATTGTTAAACCAATTTGAAATACATACTAGTTCTATTCTTTTTAGTTTAAATGACAACTTTTCTATCCTATCCACTCCTATCTCAGCAACTGACAAACAGATCATTTCTGATTTCTCTAACCTGTTTTGCAATAAAGAGGGACTTCTTTCCCTTAAAGAGAATCAATTTCCCAATACTCCATTTAAAATATATTCCGAAAAATCTGCCCTAGAACGCATTTATAATCGAATAGAAAAACTACAATATTCTAGAATAGAATTAGAAAAAGAGCGTGCCTCCTTACATCAATATAGTAATGCGCCCCAACAAGATCGCTCCCAAAAAGTATCTGAACTTATTGCAAAAAAAGATCTCATAGAGTCGTGCTTGAGAGATTTACCCGCAGAAAACTCCTTGCGCCATAAGCTTCATGAATTTCAAAAAAATTTGACAGAAGAACATCAGCAACTAAGTATCCAAAAAGAAGCTCAGCTATCTTTAAAACAACAAATCAAAGAATTCACTCAACAATTTAATACCGCTTATTCCAAGGCTCAGAGAAACATCAATATCTTAAATAAGATTCAAGAAGCTCAAAAATACTTAGGGACTTTGAGTTTAGAGAATAGAGGGTATCTTCATATTGTTGCCAACGAGTCTTCCGATAAAATTTTGACCTCTATCACACAGTATGATGTACAACATATGGAAAAAGTCATCAACTCCATCAAAAAAAATATTGATTCTATTCACGATCTGAATAAAACAATTGTCCAATCACTACATACATTTAATGAATACGGCTTTATTAAGATGGCTCCAGAAGAAAAATTCGGAGTCACCGTTTCTAGCCAATTATTTAATAATTACTATAACTCTTTACATAATACCTTTGAAACCCTAGAGGCTCAAAAAATCACATTTTATAGCCGCCTACAAGCCCATAATAATACTGTTGCAGCATCTATCCGCATTATTAACAACGTAAAAACAATCATTAGTAATTACATCAAAGAGCTTAATCATCAATTAGCAAGCTATCAAATCTCTAACTTAGAGTGTGTCGCTGTTAAAGCGGTTTATCATCCGCAATATACTTTGGCGATTAGTGCTATGAGTAAAATGACTTCTTCTTACAACAGTACATATCCCAAAGAATTATATGACAATATTAGAGCCTTTCAATCCGAATTCTATGTGAAATCTTCCCATAAAATAGATATCGCTAAAATCATCAATAAAATTCATTATACATTTTCGAGAAATGGTAAAACTGAAGATATTCCACAGTCTAATGGCACAAATTCCATGGTTAATGCCATTTTATTAGCTATTCTATTTAACAATATGATTCCAAAAGATTTAAAAATACAATTGCCCGTTGTATTCGATGAAGTAGGTAAATTAGATGAGGAAAACCTACATGAAATTTATAAAATCGTGACTGAACAAAGCCTCATCTTATTTGTCGCAACCCCTGATCCTACGGGCATTATCGCAAGTGTCTTAAGCGTATATCATGATTTATCTAGCTTTCAAGTAACAGATGTCGAAATACATGGCAAAGCAAAAACAATATACTTTCAAGGTATGGAAGAGCGCCTCACAAATTTAATACAACCTCAAAACTAATAATGAAAACAAATCCCCAAAACACATTAGTGATTCTCTTCCAGCATGTCGATATATTTTTCAATATTATCGATTATTATAACGAACGATCTCCAAATATTTCAGATTTTCAAATATCTGTCTATGAAAGCATTTTGCAAAACTATATTAGACAAAAAGTTGCAGATGAAAACGACAAAAAAAGAATCATTGCAGCTCTCTCATTACACAATCTAAATCAATGTGATTTTTTAGCCTACATCAATGATGCTCAAGGTGTTTTCAACATACAAAATGATTTACTCTCTGTCATTAGAAATATGGACTCCAAGAGAATGAGAGAGCTAGGACAACCAGATTTAGATGTGATATATGCACAAATCAAAACGATATATGATCATTTTTCTCAGCACCAACACTACTTTAGTAGCATTGACCCAAGTCCTGAATTTATAGAAAATCTCACAGCTCTCATTGATACAATGCAAAATATTTTCTCAAAAATAGAACACAATGTTAGAGCTCTAGAGGGAAGTGCCAAACGCTTATCAGATATTGTTGATAGCCATAATTTTGAGCAACAAACTCCCACAGAACAAGTCAAAAAGTCTTTAAAAGAGATCACGAAAATTTATCAAAGAAATATTCAGCCAACACTTGCTTTTCTAAATGAAGATGCGATGACTAAAGACTCTTCTGCAATGTATCTCATCAGAAAAATTAGGGAAATGTTAAGTGGCTTCCAACTTTATGAAGAGACGCGCACTATCTACATTATAGAAATGCGTCTCCTATCTTTTACTGAAATCATTACAGATATTCGACGTAAACTGCATCGTTATATAGAAATGGATCAAAAACAACGTCAACTTTATAACGCAATAGAACAACAATATAACGAACTTTCTGCATTAGTACTTCAGTTATTGGATAGTAAATTAACAGGGAAAACGTTGTCCTCCCAACATGAGTTTTTTTATCCCTCTAAAATTTTCAATCAATTGACAAACTGGACTCGTATTAACTTTACTAGCTCACTGATTGAACTTCCTCATAACTTAAATACTGAAGAGGTCGATGAGTATATCCGGAGTAAACTAAATAATGCAGAGGCTTTAAAAAGCAAAAAACGACGTCCAATAAAGAAAAATATAGACTTCAAACAACATTTACAAAAACGTAGAAGAGTGGAAAAAATTAAACTCTTAATGCAATCGTTTCCAGAGAAAGAGTTCAAAGATCTATATTTTGCAATACATCAACACCTTTCTAATAATTTAGAACAATATTCTCTAAAGGATATTTATGATGCCCGTGCTTTTTTATCTAAAAATCTTCTTATTACCACAACATTAAAGCAAGGCTCAATTCAATATAATCACCAAGAACTCCGCTATCCCATTAAAAAACTTACTAAGAAAACACAGATATGAATATGGCTACAAATATGACTATACCGATAGATATAAATAAATTGGATCCTGTTGCAACCAATGCGATTTATAAGGATTTTATCAGTGGGAAAATCATCAATAAATATGAATTAGTGAATAATGAAATAACACTTTCCATGAAGTTTTCCGAATTAATCAAGCATATAGATATATATAAAAAGCTATATGATCTTCTAGGATTTGAACTCATTTCCATAGGTCATAATGCTTATTATATTGCTCGACCAGACAGGGATACACTCAATGAGATTGGTGCCAATATTCAAGTCATTCTCATTCTACTATGTCGAGGATTAGCATCTCGTGGTATTTCTCCTGAGATACTTAAAGATTCTAAAGGTATCAATTCTCAAATCATTCAAGAAATTGGATTAGAGGCTGATTCTGAATTAATTTTAAATGCTTGCAGCATCACAAATTCTCTAGAAAATGCCGTTGAAAGTATTATGGTTAATCGTGTTTTAATGTATAAAACTTCTAGTGGAAGATACGTTCTATCAGATGCCGGAAAGTTTATATATCATTTACTTCTAGAAACCAACAAATATACAGAACCTCTAGCTCCTAATGAGCATACAAGTCTTAAACTTTAATGAATGAAGAGATGCATTACACAAAATGGCATGATTAAAATAAAAAGGGTTCTCAATATTGAACCCTTTTTAAAAATTTCTGAAAATTAAAGTTACTTAAGCGCTTCAGTTTCTAAACCGTTGCCCCATTTGCAATACATTCGCAATATTTCTGGATAATTGCGTCAAATTTTCCGGCGTGATCTCATAGGCTTCTTCTAAACTCATCGGCGCACTGACGATACTAAACACGGCATCAATTCCCTGTTCATACGTGAGTTCATAGCCTTCTTCTAAGCATCCGGCAATGGCAATTACAGGCTTTTGATATTTTTTAGCAATTTTTGCAACGCCCACCGGCACTTTGCCAAAACAGGTTTGACGATCAATTTTTCCTTCGCCGGTAATCACAAGATCCGCATCTATCAGCACAGATTCTAAATGAATGGCCTCCATCACAATATCAACGCCGGCGCGGAGCGTTCCGTTTAAAAATGTGACGCTCGCTGTGCCCATTCCGCCGGCGGCGCCAGAGCCTTTAATGCTATTAACATCGATATCGAAATATTCCCCAAGAATCATCGCATAATTGTAGAGCGCATAATCAAGCACTTTTACCATTTCCGGTGTTGCCCCTTTTTGTGGTCCGAAAATTACAGAAGCGCCTCGTTCGCCGGTTAGCGGATTATCCACGTCACAAGCAATTTCAAATTCACAATGTGCAATACGAGGATCCAGATCTGAAAGATCAATAGTGGCCAAATCACTTAATGCTTTACCGCCAAACGGTAAAGTTTCATCATCACTATTAAGAAAGCGACCACCCAAAGCTTGAATCATACCAACACCACCATCATTTGTAGCGCTTCCACCAATACCGAGAATAATTTTAGTAATGCCATGATTCAGAGCATCTAAAATCAATTCGCCGGTACCGAAACTTGTTGTGAGATACGGATTTCGCTCTTTCTTCGGCACAAGCATTAATCCGCTCGCTTCCGCCATTTCAATCACTGCTGTTTTTCCATCGCCCGTAATCCCGTAAGATGCAAGTACGGGATCGCCTAAAGGACCGGTAACTTCCTTCTGAAGATAATGCCCCTTAGTTGCACTAATAATTGCCGATACGGTTCCTTCCCCACCATCCGCTACCGGCATCAAGTGATAATTCGCATCCGGAAAAATTTGACTAAATCCTTCTTGAATTTTCTCTGCAACTTCTAATGCCGTTAAACTCTCTTTATAAGAATCCGGGGCAATCACAATCTTCATTGAATCTCTCCTAGGAAATAATTGACGTTACTTTATATCGCAATGTTCTCTATAAAATTAATAGCCCTGCGCCCCAAATGCAAGCAAACATTACAACACCCATGACAAATGTTGAAGTGGAGAATACTCGTAATGACTGATCAACTTCAATATCCGAGAACTTTGTGACAACCCAAAAGAAAGAATCATTTGCATGGGATACAACGGCAGATCCTGCGCCTAATGCAAGCACTGCAAGGACTTTTCCCATTTCAGAATCTAATCCTAATGGCGTTAAAATCGGCGCAATAATTCCTGCCGTTGTTAATGCCGCAACAGTAGAGGAACCTTGTGCTGTTTTCAGTAATGCCGCCAAAATAAAGGGTACTAAAAGACTAATAGACGCACTTCCAAGCCATTCTCCCAAAGCCGTTCCTACGCCTGTTTCACGAATGACGGAACCAAACATGCCACCCGCGGCCGTAATGATCAAAATAGGACCCGCTTTGCTAATGGCTTCTTCGATAACCTCAGATAATGCTTCTTTACCTTTCTTCTTAAAAAGGCATAATCCAATAATCGCGCCGACTAACAGTGCAATCACAGGATTCCCCAAAAAGTGAATGATCTCAAAAACCATTCCTGACTTCATTCCTAATGCCGTAAAAAAAGTGGAAATAGAAATGAGCAGTAACGGTAATAAAATTGGCAATAAGGATACTTTAAAAGATGGTAAATCTTCTAATTTCGCTTGATGAGATACTTCTGAAACCTCTGCCGGTGGGTAATTTTGTCCTTTGCTCATCAAGCTTGCCCAAAAATAAGCCGCAATCACGCCGGGAATGGCAAAAATAGTGCCAAAAACTACTAAGTATCCAATATTCGCATTCAGTTCAACTGCCGCTCCTAAAGCGCCGGGATGTGTTGGAATTAAACAGTGTGCGGCGTACAAAGAACACCCTAAAATTGCCGCCATTAATGGCATGGATGTTTTTGACTGCGCACTGAAATTTTTGGCAATACCGCTTAATATGATAAATCCTGTATCACAAAAGATGGTTAAACCTGGAATAAAGCCTGTTAATGCCGTTGCTTGTTTTGCTCTATGTTTTCCTGTGAAATTCAAAATATGTGTGGCGATACTTCGAACTGCCCCGCTTTTCTCCATACAGAGTGCAATGACTGTTCCAAAAATAATCACAAAGGCGATGCCTCCCATTGTATTTCCAAAGCTGACTTTTAATAAATCAACGACTTTGGGCAGTGGAACAGTTAATAATGCTAATCCAAAACTGACACAAAAAAGGGATGCAAACACATTAAATTTAAATCGTGATGTTAAAACAATAATCGCTAATATACTGATCACGACATAAATACCGTTTAGCATAATCGTACTTTCAGCCATAACTTCCTCCTTGATGTTATTGTCGAGAACGAACCATATATAAATATATATGTGAATAAATATATGAATATTTGAATGACGTTCTCTCTTTTGTAATTCCTCTTCAATAGTTAGCATAGTTTTCACGATGAAAATAGTATCCCTTGTAAATAAAGTACTGGAATAATGAAGTCATAAACATAGATCCATAAACATAGAATCACAAAAAAAGACAAGAATTCTATAACATGATCATTATAGAGTTCTTGCCTTCTGTTTTAGACGTGTTTTTAAAATCGTTTTTACGATATTTTCTTACATTTAATTAATTGTTTTTGAAGAAATAGCGAACGCCCAAGTAAAGCTCTTGTGATTCAATTTTCGCTTTCATCTGCTCATCTTGTAAGCCACGTGCATTTCCGAATGCATTCCAACCACTCTCTGTTTTTCCTGAATCGATATATCGATAACCAAGATCAATATTTAGATTCTCCATTGGCGAATACGTTGCTCCGAAACCAACACTATATGCAATATTTCGATCACTGTTAGAGTTATATTGTCTAGTTTCATTCCCTTGCCAACCGCTTGATTTAAGATCTGCAATCCCTAAACCCGCATTCACATATAAACCAAACTCTTCTGTTAAAGCGAAATCCTTATAAACATTCAACATCAATCTTTGAGATTTCACTTTATGATGGTTAAAGCTCGTTGCAAATGTTGTTGAACCACTTGTAAATTCATTACTTTTAGGGAATGTATATTCTCCCTCAACTCGCCAATCTTCTGCAAATTGATAACCTACAGCAAGTGAACCAATGCCATATTTTTGGTTTTCAACGCCTTTCACAAAACCGCCAATCCCAGGTCTTGCACTTGTTTCCATATTTTTTGCTTTTTGATCAGAATAGACCGCTCTTCCCGAAAAGTAGAACCTTTCGTTAGATTCAGCAAATGCATGAGTTGTTGCGAAGATCATTCCTAAAACAGCACATAAAGATAATTTTTTCATTATATTATTCCCCTTTAATTCGAATTAAATATAGGAAAATAATCATACCCCTAATTAGGTAAGCGAATGATTACAAAGTGTAATTTTGTATTTAAGAAATGAAAATAATAGTATTTAAATATATTAGAAATACTATTATCAATATCTATAACTCCTCAATAAATTCTCAATAACTTCTAAATAGCTTATGAATAACCTCTAATGAATAAAATATCATGAAGCTGATGTCAGCAAATTCGATCGTATGATATATGCCTAACCGCTTAAGTTGAGTTTAACTATATCCGTTTAAACATATCCTTTAAACAGACCATGACATCCATAAAAAAAGCTCTCTATATTGAGATAGAGAGCTTAGCTTTGATCTATTCACTTTAATTTTAAGATTGAATACAACCTATCGAATACTGCATTCTCAATGCTTAAAATCGTTAAGGAAAAATAGTGATCTTACTTACGATTCATTAAACGATTCAATCTTGCGACAAATTCCGATGGATTATCTAATTGTGCGCCTTCAAGTAATAACGCTTCTTCATAAACTAAAAGCGCGATATCTTTTTCAACAGTTGAATCTTTTGTTTCTTCCAACATCACTAAAAGTGGATGTTTCGGATTGATTTCAAGCCATGGTTTCATGTTCGGAATATCATGACCCGCTTCACGAAGCATCTTTTCAAAATGTCCGCTAAGTGCATGTTCATTACGAACTAATACAGATGCGGAATCTGTTAAACGTTTCGAGATTTTCACATTTTCAACACGATCTCCCAATGCTTCTTTCATGCGTTCAACGAGTTTTACTTCCTCTTCCGTCACTGCTTTTTCAGCGTCTTTTTCATCAGACTTATCGCCTAAATCTACTTCGCCTTTCGCAACGTTGACCATTTCTGTACCGTCAAACTCATGAAGGAATCCTGTCATCCAATCATCCACAACATCTGTCATGAGAAGCACTTCGATGCCTTTTGATTTAAAGATTTCTAAATGCGGGCTATTTTTCGCAGTATTAAGCGAATCAGCCGTGATGTAGTAGATCTTATCTTGCCCTTCAATCATGCGCTCTTTATACGCTTTGAGAGAAACCGTTTCTTCATCGGTTAATGTTGATGCGAAACGCAATAAGCCGGCAATTTTTTCACGATTACTATGATCTTCGCCCAAGCCTTCTTTCAATACGCGCCCGAACTGATTCCAGAATGTTTGATATTTCACATCATCATTGCTTAATGATTCAAGCATCGATAATGTACGGCGTGTTAATCCTTGGCGAATCGTATCAATCGTTTTCGAATTTTGTAAAATTTCACGAGAAATATTGAGCGGTAAATCTTGCGTATCGACAATTCCTTGAACGAAACGCAAATATCTTGGAATGAGTTTATCCGAACCATCCATGATAAATACACGCTGAACATAGAGCTCAATGCCGTATTTTACTTCTTGATCCCACAAACCTTGCGGTGCAACCGATGGCACATAGAGAAGCGATGTATAAGAGGTGTTTCCTTCTACTCGGTTATGGCTCCACGCAAGGGGCGCTTCATAATCGTGAGTTAATTCTTTATAGAACTCGATATATTCTTCATCTTTGATATCCGAGCGTTCACGTTGCCAGAGCGATTCTGCGGAGTTGATCTGCTCAATCACGCATTCTGTTTTAAGCTCGGCATCTTCTTCGCCTTCTTTTGGCATAATCGGCTTTTCAACGCTCATCATAATCGGATAAGCGATGTGATCGGAATACTTTTTCACAATCTCTTTGATCTTCCATTCGCTTAAAAGATCCAGATCTTCATCACGCATATGAAGCGTAATGGTTGTACCGGCGCTCTCTTTTATGGTTTCTGCTAATGTGAATTCGCCTTCGCCTTTTGATGACCAAAACGTTGCTTCATCGCTATTAGAGCCCGCTTTACGAGTGGTTAATTCAATCTCATGCGCCACGATAAATGCCGAATAGAATCCAACCCCAAATTGACCAATAAGTTGGGATGCATTTTTCTGATCTGCTTCGAGCTTTTCGATAAACGCTTTTGTGCCTGATTTTGCAATCGTGCCGATATTATCAATCACTTCCGCACGTGTCATTCCGATGCCATTATCAGAAATCGTTAAGGTTTTCGCATCTTTATCAAAGGCAATATCAATGGCCGGATTGCCCTGACCTTCGATAATTTTCGCATCTGTTAAACCTTCAAAACGACGTTTATCAAGGGCATCTGATGCGTTTGAAATTAATTCACGTAGGAAAATTTCACGATTTGAATAGAGTGAATGAATCATTAAGTTGAGTAATTGATTCACTTCCGTCTGAAACTGCATTGTTTCAGCTTGTGTATGTTTAGTCATGATAGCTTTAGCTCCTTATCACTTATAATTGGTTATACACGTTCAAAGAGTTGTTTTATGATGATTTTCTTAAAAAATCTGTGTCAGACAAAAATCCTTACAAATATAAAACAGGCTTTAATTACTGTTACTAAATGGTGTCCGTTTTCAATAATTCAAGAATATTCTTTAAAAACTTTCAAAAATGATTCAATATTCGCTCAAAAAAACACATTTATCATCGTAAAATATATTTTATGCAAAAAGATAAACGCCTAATCTCGTCGCTGAAATTAGGCGTTTATGATTTTGATAACTCAAAATCTGATATCAAAGAATCTAATAATGAAAAATCGGATAAGGAAGAATCCATTTACGGCATCTTTCCAAATTTCCCTTGCATAAAGTCTAATGACGCTTGTTTGATCTCATCTCTGGTATTCATCACGAAAGGTCCATGCCCGAAAATTGGCTCGTCTATCGCATCGCCGCTTAAGAGTAAAATCGTACTCGGTTTTTCTGCCATAATTGTAATGGAATCGCCTGCTTTATCGAATATTGCGAGTTCTGCTTCTTGCAGTTTTGAACCGTTTTCAAGGATTACTTCGCCGTGAAGTACGATAATGCCGGCACTTCTATGCTCTTTAATGGGAATCGTGACCTCGCTTCCAGCATTTAATTGGTAATCCCAAACATCTAACGGCGTAAAGGTTTTCGCAGGACCTTTCTGTCCTTCATATTCGCCGGCAATAACGCGCATCGATCCGGCATTATCGGCAAGTTCAATAACAGGAATCGTATCGCTTGTAATATGCTGATAATCGGGTTTTGTCATTTTATCTTTTGCCGGCAAATTCACCCAGAGTTGCACCATATCTAAAGTTCCGCCATTTTTGGCAAACTCTTTAGAATGATATTCCTCATGCAAAATGCCGGAACCTGCCGTCATCCACTGCACATCGCCGGCACCAATGACACCACCTTGTCCTGTGGAATCATGGTGTGCCACTTCGCCATCATAGACAATCGTCACTGTTTCAAAACCTCTATGCGGATGCTCACCAACACCACGAAGATGTGACGTTGGTGTAAATTCATTCGGTCCTGCTCTATCAAGCAGTAAGAAAGGATTGAGATTTTTTCCATGATTATTATAGGTAAACAGCGATCTCACATTAAATCCATCTCCCACCCAATGCGCGCTTGGTGCTGGATATATTCCCATTAATTTTTTCATCACAACTCCTTTCTCTAAAGATATTGAAATACCTATTTAAAATATACTATTCATAGACATCTATTGACACAATATCGGACTTTTAAAATTCTATGATGAATATTTTCGAATATAAGCTTCAATATTACTCGTTACATACTTTTCCATTACTTTGTTATGATAGATTCCAATAAAGTTTGGTACAAAATTCTAAATATTCATTCAACAAATCATTACAAATATATAAAGGAATCACATGAAAAAGATTTTACTCGCAACAGCAATCTTCGGTCTTTTCTCAAGCGCAATTGCAGCAGATTATAAATTAGACCCAAGCCATACAAATGCGCGTTTTAATATCGATCATTTCCAAACAACGACGAATCACGGCGGTTTTTACGGCATTGATGGCGATCTTCAATTTGATAAAGAAGCACAAACAGGCGCTTTAGATATTACCTTTAAAACAAACACGATTAATACCGGTGATGCGGGATTTGATGGTCATATGAGCAGTGCTGATCTTCTGAATGTAGAAGTTTTCCCTGAAATCAACTTCAAATCAACGGAGTGGGTTTTCGAAAACAATCAACCCACAGAAATCATCGGCGAATTAACCATGATGGGAAAAACGAATCCTGTCACGCTTACAGCAACAAAATTCAACTGCTATGAAAGCCCAATGTTCAATAACGCTGAGGTTTGTGGCGGAGATTTCATCACAACAATCGATCGCACACAATGGGGAATCGATTTCTTCGTAGATGCCGGCATGACAAAAGATGTGACGATTCAGATTCAAGCAGAAGCTGTAAAACAGTAATAGTCTAAAATCATCTTAGAAATTTTCACAAAAAAGCAGAAAGAATTGAACTTCTTTCTGCTTTTTCTTGTACGGAAGTATCTACTCGTCACAACAAACAATAAATACTTTATACTTTGCGTTGATATTTAATTACAATTCCAAGACAACTAGAAATGCGAGTAAATTAGGACAACTTTATGAGTAAGCATATTACTAAGGTTTTAACAGACTTTTTAACAAATTCAGAAAATAACAATAAAATTCTTGTCCTTAAAGGAAAATGGGGAGTCGGAAAAACTTATTTTTGGGAAAATTTTATTAAAGAAAATAAAGATATTATCGCTAAGACAATGCCTGCTTACAGTTATGTATCATTATTTGGTGTACAAAACTCATTAGAATTAAAAGAAAAAATCACAAGAAATTTGATCAGCTTTACTGGGGAATATAGTCAACTTATTGAAGAAACCACTAAAACAAATATTGGTGGCGTTCTTACTGCCGTTAGTAAAATTGGATGGGTCAAACGCCAAGTTGGTGATTTATCAAATTTTTTACAAGATGCCTTAATAAGAAATCAAGTTATTTGCTTCGATGATATTGAGCGTATAGATTCAAAATTCCCTATTGAAACCTTAATGGGTTATGCCGATGAATTAGCACAACAAAAAACTGTAAAATTATTTTAATCTTTAATGAAGACGAATTAGAAGAAAAACAAAAAGAAGCCTTTAATAAATATCGTGAAAAAGTTGTAGATATTGAGCTGACTTACTCTCCAACATCAAATGAACAATTAGAAATTGTTTTTGGTGACAAACTCATAAAATATCCTGTTATTAATACAGTGATCAATGAACGAGAATATGTAAATATTGTAATAAAAAATATTCGAGTTTTAAAAAAAATCAACCAAATAATTGATGGTTTTCTTAAGGTTTCTCAAGATGAGCTCCCTGTACTAATAATCGAGGATTTTATCAAAAGAGCAATATTCTTATCTAAGTGTTTTTATGAAACGAATAACAAAGTTCCTTTTGAGATCATCAAAAATCCAAGCTCAGTGACAGAATATAAAATTCTAAATACTGCTATTAAAGGGCATGAAGAGATTCAAGAAGCAAATGCCAAAGAATATGAAGAGAAAAAATTTAAAGGCGAGTACGATCAAAGTTTATATCAAAAATTAATGCTGACAGCCCAACAATTACAAATTGATAGATCGTCGGTTTTTACAGAAGAAATTATTCATAACCTAGAGCATGGTGTTTGGTCTGAAGAAAATATTACAAAATTTTTATCATCAGAGATCAAAAGAATAGATGTTATTACAAAGCAAAATGAAAGACAGAAGAGGTTAAACTGCGCTTGGACTCTTTACCACAAGAGCTTCGAACATAACATTGATGATATTGTTAGTATTTTTAAAGAGGAGTTAGAGTATCTTGCAAACTATACATACTGGGATTATGGTCATTTCATACATACTACAAGTGCGTATTATGATTTCAAAAAACTAGAAGATCCTACATTTTCTGTTCCTTTACACTACATCGATAGATACATAGAAATAAATAAGGAAATGCTCGAACAAATGTCTTGGAAAGATCGTATGTACATCAGCATAAATCTCTCAGAGATTAATTCTTCAATTAACAATTACGCAATGCAACAACTAGATAATATTAAATCTCAAAAATCTAAAATCCCCCTCTCAGAATTTGTAAAAAGCCTTCACGACAGTGGGCTAAATAACGAACAGGAAACCTATATCAAAAATTTAACACAAGCGGAGATTGAAAATTGGTTAAAAGACCTTAATGACCCGTTAATGTCAGTTTATATAAATAAGCTCAGATATTGGAGTACTATTATCAAAAATAGTTCAGGGACAAATGATCCTAGTTCTGACACTTTAATCGATCTGGTATTAAAGAAAATTTCAGCAAGTAGCCCTCTCAATAAATATAGGATTGAGCGTCTAATAAAACCTAAATTATAAGGTTGAATTATAGCGGGAGAGAATATTTGCACGTTTTTAACAACAACTCTCCCACAGATATTATTTTTACTGAATCTCCGCCAAAAACCATTCTGAAAATGCATTCCAATGGGAAGCGTCAAATTCCGGGTATTGTTTACCGATTTCGACAAGCTTTTGAGCGATCTCTTCACTTCGATATAAACAGCCGATTAACGCTTCATTGAGCGCTTCGAAAGGTTCGATGATTAAGCTATCTGTGAAGATTTTTGCCTTATCAATGAGCCCACCACGAATCACATCTAAATGAATTTCAACACCGCCCCACGGGAAGCGCTCGGATAATTCGTGGCTAAATTGTAACGCTTGCCCGTAATTCCATTCCCAGCTTTTTTGCTTCTCATATTGCTCACTAAAGCCGGCAATATCGGGTGGATTATTCTCTGAGATGAACTCTACTTCAGGACTTTCTCCGAATTTTTGGAAGAAGATTGCTTGAATCGCTTCACAAATCATTTCGTGAGAAATTTCCGGCTTTATCTCCGCAAGATTCATCACTCTTGAACGCACAGAAGTGATGCCTTTGGCTTGCAGTTTTTTTGGATCAGGATTGAGGTAATTACCGAGCTTTGTGAAATCTACATCAAGAAGCAATGTCCCGTGATGGAAACCTCGATCTTTAGTTTCGCGGTAAGCAGAACCGGAGATTTTACGAATCTCTTCACCATTTTTAATAATGAGATCATTTCTGCCGGAAGCTTCCGCTTCAATGCCGAGCGACAATAATGCTTCTAGGATAATCTGCGTGGAAAGGGTTTTATCATATTCCGGCTTTCCCGCCATAAACGTGAAATTCGTGTTGCCTAAATCATGAAATACCGCACCGCCACCGCTACTTCTGCGAGCGAGCGTAATGTTATCTTCATCCATTTTTTTGGTATTACACTCTTTCCACGGATTTTGTCCTCGACCAATCACAACCGTATTATTATTTCGCCAAAGAAAGAGCACTTTTTGCGCAGGATCCATACTTCGAAAAATCGCATCTTCCACCGCTAAGTTAAAGAGTGGATTGGTACTTTCTGAAATAAGTAAGCGTGTTGCCATGAAATATCCTTTACATAAAAAATAGAAATTATATCAAGATTGTAAATATTGATTGACGAGCAATTATCTTACTTGCTATCTTACAAAGCAATTATAAACCAAACATATAAATTAAGTTTTTAAGATTAATATTGCAACAGAAGGCATTGCCGTGATGAATTACTTCCTAGAAGTCTATCCGCTTCTACAAACTGCCTTTTGGCTCACTTTGAAGATCTCTTTTTGGGGGATTTTCAATGCGCTTATTCTTGGGATTACGATGAGTATTGTGATTTTCTATCGAATTCCGATTTTAAGCCAGTTTTTTAACGGTTTTATTGCTTTTTTTAGAAATACACCGCTCTTGCTCCATCTCTTTTTTCTCTACTTTGGATTACCAAGAGCCTTTGGAATTACCTTAAGTTTTGAAACTACGGCATTACTCGGTTTATCGCTCTTAGGAAGTGCATATATGGCAGAAGCATTTAAAAGTGGGATTTTACATATTCAGCAATCGCAATTTGATTCAGGAAAAGCCATTGGCTTAAATCCGCTTCAAATGGTGCGCTATATCATCATTCCGCAAGCGTTCACATATAGTATTCCGGCGCTCGGTGCGAACTGCATCTTTCTCTTTAAAGAAACCTCTGTTTTTACGGCAATTGCCGGCACAGATATTACTACCGTTGTGATCAACCTTATTAGCAATGATGGTCATACCAATGAAAACTTACTGTTCCTTGTGATCGCCTATGCCATCGTCATTATTCCGTTTACGATTTTGTTAACCTTTGTTGAAAAGAGAGCGCGTCATGCAGAATTTGGGGCTTGATATTTTAGATTGGATTACCATCGAAAGACTGATGAAAGGGCTCTATTTTACCCTTGAAGTTGCGATTATTTCCATTATCCTCACGCTCATTTTCGGCACGATTTTTGGAATTTTAAGAACATCCAACAGAGCGATTATTCGAGTGCCTTTTCGCATCTATTTAGAGATCGTGCGAATATTGCCAACGCTCGTTCTGCTCTATCTTCTCTACTACATTTTGCCATCCATCATCCATATTGATATTAGTGGTCGTGTTGTGGGAATTTTAGCCTTTAGCTTCTGGGGCGCCGCTGAAATGAGTGATATTGTCCGAAGTGCGATTTTATCTCTGCCAAAACACCAGCGAGAATCTGGGCTTGCAATCGGCTTAAATCAATTTCAACTGTTTCGATATGTGCTTTTGCCACAAGCTTTTAAAATCGCCCTTGCGCCGGCACTGAATCTTTCGGCAAGGATCATTATGACAACGTCTTTACTCGTGTTAATCGGCGTGCAAGATGTGATTAAAGTCGGGAAAGAGATTATCGAATATGCGGCAATGATGAATAACCCTATGGCGCCATTTTGGATTTACGGCGTGATATTACTGCTCTTTTTCTTTATCTGTTATCCCATTTCCAAATTGGCGAGCAAGCTCAATAAAAGCCGTTAGAAGCCATTAGCAATTCTCTCAATAACGCTAATGATCCTAAAAACCCTGACAATCCTTGATGCAACAATACAACGCAAGATAAATATTATGACAAAACCACTTCTTAAAACTCATGCATTAACTAAATCCTTCGGCGATCGAGAGATTCTGAAAGGCGTGGATATTGCCATTCAAAAAGGCGAAGTGATCGTTGTTTTAGGTCCTTCTGGTTGCGGGAAATCCACACTTTTACGCTGTTTAAATGGGTTAGAGAGCATTGATTCAGGCTCCATTCTCTTTAAAGAGGAAGAGCTCAATGCGCCGAAAGTCAATTGGACGAAAATCCGTAGCCAAATCGGGATGGTATTTCAAAGCTATGATCTCTTTCCCAATATGACGGTGCTCGACAATATCTTGCTCGGTCCTTTAAAGGTGCAAAAGCGAGATAAACAAGAGGTGATCAAACAAGTGGATGAACTCCTTTCGCGCGTCGGATTATTAGATCGTAAAAATAGCTATCCAAGAGAACTTTCCGGCGGGCAAAAACAGCGCATTGCCATCGTTCGAGCGTTAGCGATGAATCCTGAAATCATGCTCTTTGATGAAGTGACGGCATCTTTAGATCCAGAAATGGTACAAGAAGTGCTGCAAGTGATGCAAGAGCTCGCTCAAAATGGCATGACGATGTTTATTGTTACGCATGAGCTCAGTTTTGCTCGTAAAGTTGCCGATAGAATCATCTTTATGGATCAAGGTCATGTAGTTGAAACTGCTGATCCTGAAACATTTTTTACAGCGCCTAAAACAGAACGTGCGCAACAATTTTTAACTGTTTTCGATTTCTAAATTGATCTGATTATCAAAGATTTTCCTTAGAACTTCGAAAATGTCGATTCACTTTTTGCAATCAATGCCGATCAATCATTGATTGCCGTAAACCCAGAGAACTCAATAGAGTTCATGACAAACTCATCTATAAGAATCTTCAATCATCTATAAGAAATAGGAATTAATAGAAATTGATAGAAACTTATAGATTAGGAAATAACATTCATAAACTAAATTAATAAGCCAAATTAATAAACCAAGAAAACACACAAAGGACGATATGATGAAAACTTTCCCACAAAAAATTACTTCCCTTCTTCTCGGCGCATCGCTTTTATTTGCCGGCAATGCATTTGCTCAAGAAGCTGATAACAGCTTGCAAGCGGTAAAAGATCGTGGTGAACTTCGTGTTGCAGTATTCAGCGACAAACCGCCATTTGGCTATATTGATCGTGCCGGCAATAGCCAAGGTTACGATATTGAGCTTGCTAAAGAGCTTGGAAAATCCCTCTTTGGTAATGAAGAAAATGTGACGTTCGTACTCACAGAAGCGCAAAACCGTATCAATGTATTGGATGCGAATAAAGTAGATATCACGCTCGCAAACTTTACCGTAACGCCGGCACGCAGTGAGCAAGTAGATTTTGCAGAGCCTTACATGAAAGTGGCAATCGGTCTTGTTTCTCCTACTGGCGCTGCCATTGAAAATGTAGAAGATTTAAATGGTAAAACCATTATCGTGAATAAAGGCACAACGGCAGAAACGTACTTCGCGCAAAACTATCCTGAAGTAAAACTTCAAAAATATGACCATAACTCTGAAGCGTTTGCAGCATTACAAGATGGGCGTGCTGTAGGTTTAGCACATGATAATGCGCTTCTTTATGCTTGGGCTAAAAACAACCCTGATTTTGTAGTTTCTATTCAAAAAATCGGTCCTGATGATGTCATTGCGCCGGCAGTTAAAAAAGGGAATACAGAGCTTTTAAATTGGGTAAATGAGCAGATCATTGAGTTACAAGATCAAGAGTTCTTCCATCAAGCCTATGACAGATCTGTAAAATCATTCTACGGCGACAATATCGATCCTGATAATATCGTGATCGATAAGAGCAATCGTTAATTCTTCATTAACTCATCAAAATTAGATCAGATCTTCATATCTGATCTCATGAAAAACCTAAATGGTATCTTCGTACGCTTCTGATTGAATGAATATTCAATCACTATTCAAAGGAAGAAAGTCGATAGAGAACATTTAGGTTTTTTTGACGTTGTCACACCCAGATTATGCGGTTCTATGGATTCATATTCATTCTTCCTATTTCCACTATATCTCTATCTATCTCTCTTTCAAAAAAAGTATCGGATCATTAACTTCCTATTATTATTTAAATTTAATACATATTAAATGTACTTATAAAATAAATACATTAATAATCTAATAAGTTAATAAGTTAATAAGTTAATAAGTTAATAAGTTAATAACTAAATTATTCGTTAACATATTAATTAAAAATGATAACCAAAAATATAATAATTCTGATACGAGCATGATCTCAAATGGTATGAGAAATCTCTTCTAAGTCAGAATTACTCTTCAATCAATATCAATCATTGATCCTCATTAAGGTTTAATTCAGGTTTCATTTTTAAACTCTCTAATACTATTCATTGACAGGATGTTATTGAAGCCATGAGATATCTTACACAGCATTTCACTCGGAAATATGAGCTCTCCTCTCCCAAACTACTACTCATTAGCACTGCTTTCTTTGTGCTCACGCAAAATTTGGTGTTTTGGCGCGGGACTTTTGAAATTCTCTCATTCAGCTCTTTTCAAGGTTACTATTTCCTTGCTCTGCTATTTATCGTACTCTTTTGTGTGATTTTAATTTTCTTTAGCCTGATTTTATGGTCACGTTTAACCTACCCCATATTAATCATCCTCATTCTTATTAGCAGTACTTTTAACTACTTCTCATTACGCTATAAGATTTTTATGGATCGCGATATGCTGACCAATATCATTGAAACTAATAGCACCGAAATTGTGGATCTATTAAGTACACAAATGATTGGATGGATTGTAATTACCGGCATTATTCCCATTTGGTTTTTAACACGAATTAAAATTAAACCCCTCTCTTTTATGAAAAGTAGTTTTCAACGAATATTACTCATCAGCCTCTCTTTAATCGTGCTTGCCGGTATTGCTTTTGGATTTTATAAAGACTTTGCATCGTTCGTGAGAAATAACCGAGAAGTCATTAAACTCATTATGCCAAGTAGCTTAATTGCAAGTTCTATCTCGTATGCCAAACAAAATTATACGCAAAATATTCCCTACCAAACCGTTGGCGAAGATGCCGTATTCGTTCCTAAAAACAGTGCTAAAAAGCAATTAATGGTCATCGTTGTGGGAGAAACGGCTAGAAGCCAAAATTTCTCTTTAAATGGATATGAACAAGAAACAAATCCCCTATTAGCACAGCAAGAAAACCTTTTGAGTTTTAAAGATGTTCAATCCTGCGGTACCGCAACCGCTATCTCCGTTCCTTGTCTATTTTCACGTTTAACTCGTGCAGAGTTTGATAAACAAGTTGCCTATAAACAAGACAATGCATTAGATATTATACAACGAGCAGGATATCAGGTTTTATGGCGTGAAAATGATAATGGCTGTAAAGGCGTTTGTGCTCGAGTCAATACTCAAGAAGTTAAAACATATTCAAAAGCGACTCCTTTAACGAATGGGCTCTATTTAGATGAAGAGCTTCTCGTCGGACTAGATGAGTATATTCAAGAAAACAGCTCTGACAATATTGTCATCGCGCTCCATATGAATGGAAGCCACGGTCCGACCTATTATCAGCGCTATCCGGATGTTTTTAAAAAATTCACGCCGAGTTGCGATACCAATCGCATTGAAACATGTGATACCGAGCACCTTGTAAATACTTATGATAATACGATTTTGTATACGGATTTTGTGCTTAATAGTACCATTGAATTGCTGAAACAATATGACGACGAATATGATACTTCCATGCTCTATATCTCTGATCATGGAGAATCTTTAGGCGAGAAAAATATGTATCTACACGGTGCACCTTATATGATTGCACCTGTTGAACAAACGTCTGTCCCTCTTATTTTTTGGGCAAACCCCTCTTTTTATCAAACGCAAAATATCAATCTGAATTGTATGCAAAAAATTGCAGATCAAGGCACCTATTCTCATGATAATATTTTCCATACATTACTGGGCTTATCATCCGTAAATACGGCATCATACGATGAAAAGCTCAATATATTTGAAAATTGCCAAGCTGGAATTCAAGAATGAAACTATTAATTGTCGAAGATGATCTATTATTGCAAAGAGGTTTGCAACGAGCGCTACTGAAAGAAAATTATGCCGTAGATATTGCTTCCACCTTACAAGAAGCAAGCCAATTTTTATCAGATAAATTAACAATTTATAGTGCCATTTTATTAGATTTGGGATTACCTGACGGTAATGGAATCACACTCTTACAGACTTTACGAAAAGAGAAAAATAGCATTCCGATCTTAATTATTACGGCAAGAGATGCGCTTCAAGATAGAATTATCGGCTTAGATGCCGGCGCTGATGATTATGTGATAAAGCCTTTTGAACTAACAGAGTTATATGCACGACTACGGGCGATTATTCGTAGGTATAATGGGCAAATTAATAATGATATTGAGGTTAATCAGTTTGCACTCAATCTCTCGAATAAAACGATCATGTTTGAAGATCAATTATTAGATCTCACTTCTCGGGAATATGTGGTGCTTTCTCGTCTTTTACTGAAATATCCCAATGTCGTGCCAAGAGAGTTATTAATGCAAGATCTCTACTCTTGGCAAGATGCGTTGGGTTCCAATACCTTAGAAGTTTATATTCATCGTTTACGGCAGAAAATTGGCAAAGATACAATTCAAACAGTCCGCGGTTTTGGCTATCAATTAGTAGAGTAATAGATAATTATGAATCTGAAAAAACGACTTATTATGACCATTAGCGCGATTCTTTTTCTCGCATGGCTTGTGATTACCTTAGCCGTTTGGCATGAAACAACAGAACAGATGGCCATCATTACAGATATGGGATTAACTGATCACGAGAAAGTGATACAAATCCAATTTGAAATAAAAGAGATCTTCATCGCTGTCACTGTTCCTATTTTTATTATTATGGGGATATCAATTCTGCTGATTGCGCTTTTTACCGATCGTTTTCTAAAGCCTCTTATTGAAATCGCCGATCAATTAAAAACGAAATCCGATCTTTCACTCATTACACTAAAATCCTCTATGCATTCACAAGAAGCGGAGATTATCAGTATTCGTTTAAATGAGCTTCTAAAACGTATTCATCAGCGATTTGAGTATGAGAAGCAATTTACGGCAGATGTTGCCCATGAACTACGAACGCCTCTTGCTGGCATTCGGCTGAATCTCGAGCTCATGGATGATGTGCCGGAAAAACAATTACTTCTTTCAAGAATTGATGATCTACTCGTAACGATCGAGCAACTACTGCAATTTTCTAGGGCAAGTTATGAGCTGAATTCTAGTAATGCTCGTGTTTTTAATCTGTTTCAAAATATTGTGATTCCTTTAAAAGCCGAATATGAAGAAGATTTTCCTCATCCGATACAGTGGGATGTTCCAGAAGATTTGATGTTAAAAGGAGATCCTAGCCTGATTTATCTTCTTTTAAAAAATCTTTTAGATAATGTGAAATTTTATGCCGGAAAAGGTCAAGAAACGACGGTATCTTTTAAGAAGATAAAAGATAAAGTGGTATTAGAAGTCATTGATAATGGCGACGGTATTGATGAATCTGCATTACTTCACATTACAGAACGTTATAAGCGTGTAGATCAATCTCGAAAAGGATTTGGTTTGGGCTTAAATCTTGTTGAAAGAATCGCTTCTGTACATCAAGCACAATTACAGATTCATAATCGAAGGGATGGTAAAACTGGGTTACATATTACCGTGTTCTTTAAAGATTAACTCTATCCTAGACGCCTATTCTAAAGCCCAAAAATCCAACAAAAAAGCGAAAGATTTCTAGCATCTTTCGCTTTTTAAAATTGTTGATTCCGATCATCCTATTTGTTTAATGACCAATCAGATCAGACTGATCATCTAGTCATCTAGAAATGATGTGAGTAAAAACTTACTCATCATCCTTTACAATTTCACGACCAGGAAGAATGAGGTTTAAAATCAATGCTGATAAAGAACCGACTGTAATACCTGATTTAAAAACTACTTGGATAAATTCAGGAAGATCATTCAATACTTCAGGACGCATTGTGACCATTAAGCCTAAACCTAATGATACGGAGATCACTAAACCATTACGTTTGTTGATTTCAACACGGCCAAGCACTTGAATTCCGGCAGTAATAATCATTGCGAACATCATCAATCCCGCACCACCTAATACTGGAAGTGGAATCGATACCACTAATGCACCAAAGATTGGGAAGATACCGGCAAGTACTAATAAAATTCCCGCCACTGCTACTACAAAACGGCTTGCAACGCCTGTTAAAGAGATAATTCCAATATTTTGTGCAAAGGTTGAGAATGGTGTTGTAGACATTAATGCGGCAAGCGCTGAACCTAATCCTTCACAGAGAATTCCACCTTTCATGCGTTTTCCTGTCACTTTTGTGTGCGTTGCTTCGCCCAATGCGAGGAAGTTACCACTGGATTCTACGATGGTCACGAGATACGCAATACTCATACCGATAATCCCGGAGATCGGGAATGCAAAACCATATTCAAATAATGTCGGTAATGCAAATACGGGTGCTGCTTCAATGCCAGAAAAATCAGTTAAACCAAGAGAATAACCAAATCCTTTCTCAACAATAATCACAGCAACATATCCAACAACCATACCGATCACGATAGAAGCTGAAGCGAAAATACCTTTGCCCCATTGTGTTAATCCAATCACGACAAAAAGTACAAAGAATGCGACTAACAAATTAGAAGCTGATGCATATTGTGTGCTTCCTACTTGTCCGCCTGCAAACCAATCTAATCCCACAGGTAAAAGACTCAAACCTATCATTGCAACAACCGTTCCTGTCACAACAGGTGGGAAGAGCTTACGGATTTGTGGCATAAAAAAGCTACCAATAATCATCACTAATGATGCTACTAAAGAAGATCCTAAAATGCCGGCAACGCCGTATTCACTATTCCCTATAGCAATTGCGGAAGCGACAAACGTAAAACTTGTTCCCATCACTGCCGGCAAACGAAGCCCAATCGGACCAATTCCTCGTGATTGTACGAAAGTCACTGCTCCAGATACTAAAAGTGCGGCATTCACTAAAGCAATTTTTTCACTGCTCGATAAGCCAAGTGCGCTACCGATCACTAAAGGTACGGCAATAATGCCACCCAATGCGGCAAGAAGATGCTGCGCGGCAAGGAGTAAAGAGATACTAAAAGGAGGTTTATCTTCGAGATGATATAAGAGTTCGTCTTTCATAAAATGATATGCGCTTTAAGATATTAATATAAAAAATAAGAGGTTGTTTCAACTTGCGAAAACTCATTAAAAGTACCTAACACAAGCTATTAGGCGCATATTATACACGTCTAAAATAATTAAACGCTATAATTCATTACGTTAAAATTAGTGTCCATATTTTATATAGAACTCTATATGGAACTGTATATAGTTCTATAGAGGAATGCCTTATGTATTCTCGGGGATATCTCAATATTGATCATTGAAGATTCAGCTTTTTAATTAGGGATAAAGCTAATAAGCATTGATTTTAATGCTTCACTTTCAAAGAAATAACATCATTTACGGGAATAGAACGATTCCATTCAAAACAGCTCGGACAGCTCCACTGCATCGCTTTAGTCGTATAACCACAAGATTCACACTGAAATTGTGCATATTGATCAAGCATATCCCGAAACGTTTTCTCAACTAATCCCATATCTTCCCGATGTGGTTGATATTTTTGAAGTTTATTCAGTAGCATCAATCCATAAAGATTACTCTCTTTTTTAAGTGCTCCCTGAAGATATTCAATGCCGGCATCTAATGAATGATTAAAGACCATATAGTGTACTTTCCACATTTTTAGTAAAATATGGTTATTGATTCTTAACGCATTATCTAACCATTCATCAAAAAACTGTGGTTGATTGAGTAACTGCGTCAGCTCATACACCATGGGAATAATAACGGGTAATAGCTCTTTACGCTGCGTTTCTATCCCCAATAATACTTCTAGCGACGTATGATAATTTTGATAGTAATAAAGTGAATATGCTTTGATTAAACTTGCTCGTGTACACTTTTCATCAATTCTCAAAGCCTTATCGAGCCATAACGATAAACGATCTGCATTTAAATCAGGTTTTAAGAGTTCTTCTTCGGCAAGTTCACAATAGAGATGGGCGATTTCTGCTTTTAATGTGGGCGTCAGTTCTTTTAGTTGCTCCAACATTGCAATACTTTGTAGCCATTCACGTTGTTGTTTATAGACTTTCCGCAGTTTTAGCAATGCTGTTTCTTTATATTCTTTAGATTCTAATAATAATCGCAATGTACTTTCACCGCGATCTAGCATTCCGGCAGCTAAATAATCCTCCGCAAGAGATAGATAGACTTTTTCAGTTAAGGCTTTGCTCGGTGCTTCATTAATCAGATATTCATGAAGATTGATGGCTTTATCAATCTCGCCACGCCGGCGAAAAACATCTCCGAGCATTAGGCTAAAATTCAGGTTATCTACATCATAATCAGGCGGTAGGCTGAGGAGTTTATCATCGACTTCTTGGCTCTCTTCAATAAAATATCGAAGATTAAGATACCGAAGCATCTTCTCTTTTTTGACATTATCTCGTTTCGCAGCAAGCCAACCGATCAAAAGACCTAAAGGTAATAGAAGCCAAATATACTCAAACATAATTTATGAGCACCCTGCCTGACGATTATTCATGGTTTCACGCAGACATTTTCCTAAAAAAATAGAAACATTTCCTAGCCGTGAGATCGACAAGGAAAGGAATGTTTGTTTGACTTGGTAGCGTAATAAAGCGTAGATCGTCATATCCTTTTAAGGTCTGCTACAAAATATGCGTTTTTCTTTTCAATTCAGCATTTTCTTTCTCAAGACGTTTTACAGTGCTTTTAAGACTTGTATTTGTAAACACTTTTGAAAGATTTAAAAGAGAAAGAACGCTAATCGTAAAAAGCGCACCAATAATAAAGACAATGCAAATCATGAGAGATGTATTTAAAGTTGCGGTTCCAAAGAAATAATTGAAAGTCACATGACTTTCACTATTTTTCATGAAGATCGCAAATACAACTATAAAAAGGAGTAGCCAAATAGCCACTTTCAACCCAAAATAGATACGCTTCATAATGTTATCGATCCTTTCTTATACTCGATATTTAACAATTTCATAACTGTAACATAAAATCATTACGTCAGCCTTGCATTTTACCCTCATCATGGTAAATTATAAATCGTTATCAAAGATTGAAAAGATAGTGAAGTATTCAACTTCTTAAGTGTAAAAGAGATGTCTATAATTGTTAATGTGCTAATTGATTGAGATTTAGCCTGATCCTCTCTTAAGAATTTACCCGTTCACACTATGTATTTGCCGTGTATTACTGATATTAACCATAAAATTACACGGAACTTGAGCGGAACCTATAAAAACTTCTACTATAGTATTTTATTGGATTGATTAATTTACAGTATCTAAGTTTTAAAACTCTTTGTTAATTTTAACTGAGTCCTAATGAGAAATAATAACCAAAATTCTTTTTGATACCTAAAACACATAATATAAAAACAAAAATACAGATGAATTCTATGAGAGAAACGATTTTGACACGTTGGGAAACTTTATCCGTGACCGTAAAAGAGATAATACGTAACAAAGAGATATTAATGCATTCAGAAAACCCCAAAGCTTTAGAAATATTGAGCCAACTTTCGCAGCTAGCGGTTGAGAACAGTGAGCAAAAGAGCTTAATTGTGACTTATCATATTAGTGATGCTATCTTCATGCATATGCTGTTACAACAAGCAAACCCTGAACTCTCTTTAGAACTTATTCTGCCCCATCAAACGCTTCCTGAAAATCTGGCATTTAATGCAGATATCACGATTGTTCCTTTTTCTATGTTTGTATTGGAGAATAATCGTCAAGAAGCAGATACGTGTTCCATTTTTTCGAATATTATCTTAGATCACAATCTACCAACTCAATTTTTAACAGAGTTATTTAAAACTTCGATCTTTGCACCAACCTTGCAAGAAGAATCTGAAACGCAAGTTCTCACAACGAGTTTCCAAGAACTATCTAACAAGATTGCTCCTAAATCAGAACTAACCGCTCTTGAAACGATTAAACCAAAAGGCGAAAAAATTTCTCTCTCTAAAGTTACTGAGGAGAAACCGGTTAAAGCTTCTAAAAAAATTACATCAACAGTAAGCACTAAAGAATCTCCAGAAGTTTCACTAGCTACTGCTAAAGAAGAAACTAAAACTGACGTTACCAATATCAGCGATACAAACGATACCATCACAGATAAAAATGACCTAACGACAGTAGATCCGGCAACTTTTATTGCCATTGTTGCTAGAAATGTACAGCGCCAATATATTCGAGATTATATTCGTGAGCATAATCTCCAACATGTCTTAATCGTGACTCATAATCGCCAATCGGCTCGTTTATTAGAAAAGTATCTCTATCGTGCACGTATTCGTAGTCGTGTCGTTCATGAAAAAATTGATGATGAAACAGCGACAAGCTTATTTGATCGTTACAATGAAGGCCAATTTACAGCCCTCATCTTAATGCACCGCGTCGTTGAAGATCTTGCAGAGAAAATCCAAAAGTGTGATGCCGTAATATTCTTAGATTTTCCAACAGTCTATTCAGAATATGCAAATCGCATAAACTTTGTTCAGAACAATCTCAAACCACCACATTTTATCTCTATCGCAACAGATAATGATAAAGCGTGGGTACAATCATTAGTGGAAGAATACCCTGAACTAGATCTGCCATTAGTTGAAATTGATATTAAACCGCCTAAAAAACGACCAACTCCTAAAAATAGTCCTAAAGAACAAGTTCAAGCTGAAACTTCTCCGGTGGTAGAAAATACTGTTTCAGAAACTCAAAACTCGGCTGAAGAGCATTCATCAGAACAAGATTCAAAAAATAGCCATCATAAAAATCGTCGTAATCCTCGTCAGGCTCGCGGTCGTAATGAGCGTCATGAAAGAAATGATCAGCGCCAAGATCGACATAGAAACCAGAGAGATCAACAGCCAAGACAACAACGCCGTAGAGCGGATCATAACAACAATCAACAAGATCATGAGTTTGGAGATAGCCAAAGCGATTTCTTTAGCATGAACCAAGATGAAATCGTAAACCATAACCGTTTACCTTTTGAAGCCGGTTCTTTTGAAGCCAATATTGCGAGAGAAAATCGTCGCCGTGGCCGTGATTCATTCAATACTCCGGGCGGTATTGGTCAATCCACTAATGGTAACTTCCTTCAGAATATTACCCAAGGATTTAATAACAATAACGGCAATTCTCAGCAACCCAATACGAACAATAATCGTCGTCAGAATAATCGCAATCAACCACGATCGAAGAATAACCGCAAAAAATAACTCGAAGTGACTATTTCAAGATTCATAGTAGTCAGTTTTCCGACAAGGGTTTTCCCTACTATTAAGTCATTAGAAAACTTATTAGAAGCAATTGTTATAAAAATCTAAATTAGCAAAATCTAAATTTTAAAATCCCTAAGACTTATCTCAAAGAGCCTTAGGGATTTTTTATTCTTTACACTTTAATCTTTATTCGTTAGATTTTATTACTAGGATCTTATCTCTCAGAATCAAATAGAAAATAAATCACACAGCACCCATCCCTTATTGCCAATCATTCTATCGTCATTATTCCTACACATTATTTAATAATATAGAAGTAAAAACACCCTACCCCCTCCTATATTCCCTTTACATTTCTAGAATTATATAATTTCATATTATGACACAACAACTCAACCATCTGATTTTATTTAGAAATATTCAAATCTATATTCTTGAATAATATAATAAGAAACCTCTCCAATTTACGATTATTCAAATAATCACCGATATAATATCCCGCATATTGTTGTTTTATCTTTACAACTCATCTTTAAAAAAATGACGAATCAATAGATGACTTAAGATTTAATCGTCCATGCGGAGAGCTATTAAATGGAATTAGCGGAATTAACTTCAATTTATCCAACATTAATCTTTTTTTGGGGCTACTGCTTTTTTCTCTTATTAATGATTTTGTCATTAATTACCGGTTTTTTAGGAGATATCGACTTTCCTTTTGAACTAGATGCCGATATTGATTCTGAATCGTTCTCGATTATGGCGATTTTCTTTCCCCAAAGATTGGGCCAATTACCGTTATTAGTCTGTTTAAGCATTGTCTTTTTTATCGCAGCCGCAATCTCATTTATGATTCAGGATTATCTTCTGTTGCTAGATGGAACAAGCTTCAAAATTGTGGCAACGATTGCCCTATTTCTCATCTTTTTTGCCTCCCTTCATCTCACAAACCTTTTACTAAAACCTTTTGATCGCTTTTTATCACAAAAACATGCATTCGCAACCGTGAATTATATCGGCATGATTGGCACCGTGAAAACCACTCGTGTTACTCATAAGTTCGGAGAAATTTCCGTGCTTGACCATAGCGGACGAGAAGATTATCTCAATGTCTATTGTCATTTGGAAGATGATGAATCTTCCAAGCTCACTTACGGCAACAAAGTGCTGATTATCTCTTTTAATCAAGAAAATCAGCGCTATTTAGTTTCTAAAACAGAACAAAACTCATCGAACCTTCTTCAACAAAAATAGCGCCAGACGCTAACTAAAACCTCAACAAGGAGCATTCATTGTATGAATATATTGATTATTAGTGGCGGTGTTGGCTTACTCATCGTCTTATTCTTCTTAACTACCCGATATCGTAAAATCCGCCATGAGGGTCAAGCGCTGATTGTGAACGGTGTTGGTAAAACCAAAGCATCTCTCACGGGAACCTTTATTTGGCCCGTTGTGAATCGCTATGAATATATGGATATTACGCGCAAGAAAATCTCGGTGAATCGTAGTGGTCGCAAAGATGCACAAGGCGATGAGTATGAAGGTTTACACTGTAAAGATAATATTCGTGCGGACTTAAAAGTCGATTTCTATATCGGCGTTAATCATAGTGAAGCGGATATTATTCGTGTTGCAAAATTATTCACAACGCGCGGTGCTTCTGATCCTGCACATCTTGCAGAGCATTTCCAACCAAAATTCTCAGAAGCTTTGAAAACTGCCGTTAAACAGTTTAACTTTGAAGAGCTTCTCACAAACCGCTTAGAGTTCCGTGAAAAAGTGATCGAAGTGATCGGCGAAGAGATGGATGGTTTTAAAATCTATGACGTTGTAATCGATAGAATCGACCAAACGGCATTTGAAGCACATAATCCACAAAATATTCTCGACGTTGAAGGGATTCGTAAAATTGCGGAAATCACGGCAGCGAAAAACATTCAGACGAATGCGATCCGCCAAGATGAATCCACCAATATCAAACAGAAAAATGTGGAAGCAACGGCGAACCGCTTACAATTAGAGAAACAAGAAAAAGAAGCAGAAGCACGTACAAAACGTGAAATTGAAGTGATTCAGCTTCAAGAACAAGCTTTAACAGAAGAAAAAAATCAAGAATATCTCCAACGTGAAGAGCTTGCTCGTCTATCTGCCAATGAAGAGATTGGTAAACGTGAAAAACTGATGGAGATGGAGATTGAGCTCACCAGAATTGGTACCGAGCGTCAAACAGTGATTTCCCAAGAAGAAGTGAATCGTGCGAAAGGTACGGAACGTGTGAAAACGGAACGTGATATCTCTTCTCAAGAAATTGAGAAAGATGCAGCAATTGAAGAAGCGCGTAAACAAGTGGTGGAAAAACGTGCTCAAATTACCGAAATTGAACGCAAGATTGCGCGTGAAGAAGAAGAGACGAAAAACCTTCGTGCCTTTGAAACAGCAAATCGTCAAAAACGTGTCATGCTCACAGAAGCGGAAGCGCTTGCCGAAGCTGATATTTTAAATACGGCGGCGAAAGCTCGTGCTGAGAAAGAAGCGATGAAAGAAGAGAGTGAAAAAATCCTTCTTGAAGTCGATGCACAAACGAAGCGTGAAGCTCGTCTTGCCGAGAATCAACTATTAGTGAAAACGAAAGAAGCGGAAGCGCTTCTCATCTTTGAAGAGAATCAAGCGAAAGCCCATCTTGTGATGGAAGAAAATCGTGCGATTGCGAAAGAGCGTATGGCAACGGCCGTTGAGCTTGAGATTCAGAAAGAAGGATTTGCTCGCGTAGAAGTTGAAAAAGCGGAAAGTGATGTGATTCGTCAACGTGGATTTGCAGAAGCAGAAGCACAATCAGCACGCTTTGAAGCCGCTCAGAAATATGATGATACAGCACGTGAACATGATAAATGGGTCATGCAACTTAACATGGATAAAGAGTTACGTTTATCAAGCATTGAAGCAAACAAAACGGTCAATATCGAAAATGGTCGAGTGCTTGCGAATGCCCTTGCGAATGCGGATATCAAACTCTTTGGCGGCGAAGGAATGCGTGAGATTCGTGAAGCTGTGATGAATGCGGCAACCATTGATGCCAAATTTGGAAATAGTGAAGTACTCAGCCCATTAGTGGATGAATATGTTTCTGGCGATCGTAGCATTGTCAGCGACATTAAAGATGTTCTCATGGAAGGCGGTATTAAATCAGAAGATTTAACGAACCTTTCAAGTGCGAATTTAATGAAGAAATTGGCCGATAATCCACAGCAATTAGAAGCAATTCGTGCGCTCTTCTTACAGAATAATCATTCTAAATAGTATGAGAAAAGGAGGATCGCTTTTCTATCTTTCCACATCATTTTTAATGTCATCTTCAAATCTTTATTTCAATGGCATTCATAATGCCGAAAAAGATGATCAAAATTGAAGTTGAAGTTGAAGTTGAAATTTCAGATAGAAAAGATCCTTCATATTAAAGATCAAAGCACTTTTATGAGCCTGAATCATCATCCTCTGAAAGTGCTTTTTTCAAATTGAATTCATCATTATTCATAGCAAAATCATTCGCATTTTACCGATTCACTTTGGCTGATTCGTTAGACATTCAATATTAGCAGGGACAATATGGAACATAATAATAGCGGAAACTTTGATGTATTAAAAAATCGTCTAAGCTCGCAAGGTGCAGAGCTTTCGAAACTCGTAAAAGCCTTTAATGAAGCGCGCGCCGAAGCTTTTGGTAAAAGCACCAATGAGATTATTGCCAAGGTCAATGTTCATACGGAACATCGCTGTACGCCTATTGATATTGCCGAAATTAATGATCTAATTTTGATTGGTTATGATGTCACTTTAGGATTAAAACAGACGCCGGCAGTGAGCGATATGCTACTGCTCTACCGTTTAGTCCAAACCGATCTTAACTATTCCATGGAAGAAGTATCTATTGAAGATACCTTCTTAACTGATGAAAACTTCACGCGTTCCTTTAATGAGCTCTTTACCTATTATCAAAATGCGAAGCTTGTAAAAGTCAAACGAGAATCAAATCGCATCTTTATTGCGTTCCAAATTGGGCAGTTAACCACGGATTTAAAAGTTTTCCGCTTTGAAATTGGCCGAAATAATGTAGTTTCTTATATGGATGATCAAGGTCATCATGAGATCTATAATACGGCGCAATCTGATATTGAATGGATTCAAACTACTCGTAATGATCATATTACCGGTCGTCATCCGCATATTAATATTCTAGATACACTCTTTGTGGAAACTGTCGGCGGCGATTTAACCGTTAAAATTGAGAACAATACGGAATCCGGTTTAGGGATTTACCGAGAAGATGTCATGGATCAGCATCAGGTTCTATCCGATGCCGATATCTTTTACGCTAAGATTTCTGAATTTATTCTGCTGAAAATCCGTCCACACCGAGAAAAAGAGTTCCGCTATCTTCTTTATAATCGCCTGAAAGAGCAAGTCGTGCGTTTAGATGCACTCGGTCATGCGTGTAAATTATTGCCGGAAGATCATGGTTTAATTTTTGCCAGCGGTTACGCCCTTGCTACCGGAGAAATGCGTTTCTTTCACGATCATAGCCAAACCATGAACTTTAGCCATACCGTGCATTCTCCCAATGGTGAAGATGTCCTTTATGTCTTTTACGATCGTAATGAAGGCTCTTATCTCCTCTACTCTTATAGCCTGATTGAAAAAGATGTGACAACACCGATTTTCAATCATGGATTTTCTCGTTTTGATAACGGGAAGCTCATGATGTTCCGTCACAGCGAAACAGATGAAGCGACAAAAATTCATGCTATGAGAATTTGGCAAACGCCCTACCTTTCTCAAGAGCAATATGAAGCACAATCGAATACCGATATTCCGCAATTTTACCGAAATAGTGGCAATGCCGATCTCGTTCGAGGCATTTCAGATCTCAATACCATTGTGCAATATACACAATCAGAAGAGAGCACAACAAGCCTATTTGAAGCGCTGATTGGCTACTGTACTCGCACCACGGATCTCTATTATTGGCTTGGTGATGCGAAGGCTGCCGGCATTCGAGAACAGATTCAAGCAATTATCAATACGGCGTCCGATATTATTGATGAATTTGCCAAATTCCAAGCCTTAAAAAGCACAAGTGAAGAGCGAGTTCGAGCCTTTGCTGAGCAACAAAATTCGCTTATTACCAAGATTAAAACCACCACAACCGATAATGCCGCAGATTTTATTACGCTGTTATCGGAATTAAAGAAATTGATGGGCGTTTTAGCGAGCCTTCGTCAAGAGCGTTATGTGAATCTCGATGCGTTGAAAGAATATGAAGAAGCATTGCAAAAAGAGCAAGCAAGCCTTAATGAAAAGCTTGTGGAAATGCTCCAACATGAATCGGCATTTACGCCGTTCACGACAAGAATTGATGCGATTTATGGGGCGCTTGAAGAAACGGATCGTAGCGTTGATCTCATGAAGCTTGAAGAAGAAGCTTCTGTAATTCGTGATGATTTAATGCTTGTGAATGAGGAAGTTTCTATTATTGAAACGGACGACCCGACAAAAACAACCCGCATTATTGATTTAACGACGAATGTGATTTCTCGTTTAAATGCCCTTTTGGCAACTTTGAGCAATCAGCAAAAGTCGGTACGAAGCGTTGAAGCAGAAGCGGAATTCTCTTCTCAATTTAAGCTTTTAACCCAATCAATGGAAACGGCGCTTTCGCAAATTCAAACGCCGGAAGATGCTGATAAGCAACAAGCTCGCATTATGAGCATGGTTGAGAAGCTAGAGAGCCGTTTTGCCGAGTTTGATCAATTCCTTGCCGAGATTTACGCAAAGCGCAATGAGATTGTGACGATCTTTGAAAACTACAAGAAAGATCAGCTCAGTCAATATCAGCGCCGCATTGATAATATTTCCAAAGCTGCCGATATTTCTCTAAAAAGCATTGAAAATCGCATTCAAAATTTTGAAACCATTGATGAGCTCAACAGCTACTTTATTACCGATCCAATGGTCACGAAAGTTCGGGAGCTTGCCGGCAATATTCGCAACCTCAAAGATAGCGTTCGTGCCGATGGCATTGAATCGAAACTCAAGAGTTTACAAGATCAATCCCTTCGTGCGCTACGAGATAATCAAGATATCTTTGAAGAAAATGGCGCTGTCATTAAGCTTGGAAAACACCGTTTTTCCGTCAATGAGAAAGCATTTGATCTCACATTATCTACTCATCAAGATCAAACGGCATTTCATATTACCGGTACAGAGTTTTATGAACCTGTCACGGATTCTGAATTCTTAGAACTTGAGCAATATGCGGCATTAGAAGTGCCGTCAGAAAGCAGATCGCTCTACCGAGGGGAATATTTAGCCTATTCCATTTTACAAAGTGCGCTCAAACAAGAAACGCCGGATGATGTGACCGGCAAATTAACCATTGAGAAACTACTCACTATTTTGCAAGAGCAAAAGCTTGCGGATTTAGTGACAAAATATAGTGCGACTAAATATCGAGAAGGATATTTACGGGGCGTTCATGACTTTGATGCCACCAAAATCTTAGAACAACTATTGCCGATTTACCGAGATGCCGGCTTACTGCGTTTAAGCCAACGAGCAAGAATGTTGGCGCTCATTCTCTTAACGGATATCGAGAGCGATCTTTTACAATCGGCTACATTAAACGCCCAAAATGCCGAGTTACTCTTCACATCTTTCGGCATTGATAGTGCGCTTGCTTCAGAAAGAATCTTTTGGGAACAGAAAGCCCAAGCGTGGAATCCTGAGCTTGATCCTGTAATGACTTCTCAAATCGCCGAATATATCCCAGCAATTTTAGGAAGCCAGCACAAACAAGATCAGAAAGGATCTACGAACCAATCTGCAAAAAATAATAACGCTAATGCGATCTTTGTATCGAGAGAAGCCAATGAGCTTGCGAGAGATTTCACGGCATTTAGTCATCATCTTTCCCTCAATGATGCGCATCTTTCACTACTTGCACGTTTTGAGCAAAATATCGTTTGGCTCCGTGCGTATTGCACACATCATAATAAACCGCTTAATTTCATAGAAGAAGCTGCCGGAATTATCACTTTACAAACGCTCGATCAATATCGCTTTCAGCAGAGCCAATTCTCGCTACAATATGAGGTTTCAGGGCTTTTAGGGCAGCATGAAACCTTGAATCAAGGAAGCATTACCGGCACTTTAGATGATTTTATGATGCGAGGATTGCATCATGAATCTGTGATTTATCCGAATTACATCCAATATCTCGCTTCACGAAACAGCTTAATTGAATCGATGAATGAGCGCCTGAATACTCATGAACTTAAAGCAAGACCTTTAACCTCTTTTGTAAGAAACAAGCTTATTACCGATTCTTACCTTCATCTTTTTGGCGCAAACTTTGCGAAACAGATGGGAACATTGGGCGATCAAAAGCGCACCGATTTAATGGGATTACTCCTGCTTATTTCTCCACCGGGATATGGTAAAACTACTTTAGTGGAATATATCGCCAGTAAAATGGGCTTAGTCTTTATTAAAATTAACTGCCCTTCTTTGGGATATGAAGTGACTTCTCTTGATCCGAAAGATGCACCGAATGCAACGGCAGCAAGAGAAATTGAACGTTTAAACTTTGGGTTAGAAATGGGCAGTAACGTGATGCTCTATCTCGATGATATTCAGCATACCAATCCGGAGTTTTTACAGAAATTTATCTCACTATCAGATGGGACTCGTAGAATCGAAGGCGTTTGGAATGGCAAGCCGAAAACCTATGATATGCGCGGGAAGAAATTCGCCATCATTATGGCAGGAAACCCTTATACAGAATCAGGAGAAGCTTTCAAAGTGCCGGATATGCTCGCAAACCGTGCGGATATCTACAATCTTGGGGATATGTTATCGGATCAAAAAGCAATTTTTGAACTCTCGTATATTGAAAATGCGATGACATCCAACTCGGTATTAGCACCGCTTGCAACTAGAAATCTCAATGATCTCTACTTACTTGTGAAGGAAGCGGAAGGTCATAAAATTAACCCAAATGATCTTGAGCATCCATATTCTGCTTTAGAAATTAATGAAATTACCGGCATTTTGCGCCATCTATTAACGATTCAAGAAATTTTATTAAAGGTCAATCAGCAATATATTCTCTCTGCAGCAACTGCCGATCATTACCGCACAGAACCGCCATTTTTACTACAAGGTTCGTACCGTGATATGAATAAATTGACCGAAAAAGTCGTTTCAGCCATGACAGAAGCGGAACTGCAAACCCTGATAGATGATCATTATCTCGGCGAAGCACAAACTTTAACAACGGGCGCTGAAGAGAACCTTCTAAAACTCAAAGAGCTGAGAAATACCTTAACGCCGGAAGATAAAATCCGCTGGGAAGAGATTAAGAAACGCTTCTCGCGCCAAGTAGAACTCGGAAGCGAAGATGATCCGCAAGTACAAATCGCGAATCAATTGATTGCTATGCGTGGCGGATTACAAGAGATCGGCTCGGCAATTCGAGATTCCTCTCCGATAAAAACGCCGTATCAAAAAGCTGAATAATGAATCTCCCAAAACCGCTTTCAACCACAGAAATACTCGAGAAATATCCCATTTCTCGATCTTTCTCTGCGCTCAATTTTGGAAAGGATCGGCTTACGGAAAATGGGCTGATCATTCAACAATTTTTACTGATCAAACAACATTATCAGCCCTTTGATCTTTCCCCTCAAATTCAGGAACTACTAGATTCTTTAGAGAAATTTACACGTTACTTCTCAAAAATCCGCCGGTTTTTCTATGGATTGCCGATTATCGGCTTCTATTTTAGTCCGCTTCGACATATCGATATGATTCAACAGCAAGTGATTCAAAATATCGAAACCCTCGATAACTTTCTAAAAACACAACTCAAACAACTCAAGCCAAAAATTCAAGAATTGCAAAGCATTCAAAACAGCACTGAAAGTGCGCAAATAGAAACTGAAAATTATCTCATTGCCGGCAATCAAATCATCGAAACTCTTGAGAAAGATTTCGCAGAAGATATAAATGTACCCAAGCTCATCAAAAGTTTAGAAGCACAATTATCAGCACTCAATATTCACAAAATATCTCTCATCCAGCAAGCGCAATTACTCAAAAATTCGCTCATGAGCTTGAAACATTACCACGCAGAAATTCGCTTCATCAGCGAATCCCTCTTCCCGCTCTGGCACAAACAGTTCGCGTTGATTCATGAAATGATTCTCAAAAAAATGGAAATCGAGCTCATTCATTCCACCAAACAGAAAAAACCTTCGTTTAATGAGGATCTTCCTGAAAGAGAAAAAATATTCCCGAAACTTGAAACAGAATCAATCTCAAAGCTTCAAGAAAATATTATCGACTTGAATGATATCCAAGAGATTCAGCAAGAGACTATTGATTCCCTGAAAGTACTATTGAATTGTGAAGATCACTGATTCATGAAATATTAGCTATGTTTCCTAATATCCCATTGTTCATTGATTATTACCGATATTCGATTTTTACAATAACCCAATTTTTTCTACTTTCAGGTGTCACAATAAATACTTCGTCATCTTCTTCTCTACCAAGGCAAGCTTTTGCCACAGGAGAATTAAGAGAAATATATTGTTTATGCTGATAAATCTCCTCATTTCCCACAATCCGAAATAGCAGCTCTTTTCCTTCATCATCTTCCAATGTCACCCAAGCACCAAAATATGCTTTTCCTTCTTGCTGAGGATTATATTCAACCTTTTGAGCATCATCAAAAAGCTTCGTTAAGAAACGAATACGTCTATCAATTTCACGTAACTTACGTTTATTGTAGGTGTATTATAACCCCACTACTAAGTATACTATTATGGATTATTTTATCTTGACTTTACTTTTTAAAGGAGGATATTAATTTGTAATCACTACATACTATGTACTAAATATGATATGGCCTTTGTTAAAAAAATAAATACTGAATATACAGATTGCTCAAGTAATTTAACCTATTCTTTACCAGCACTTTTCACTGAGAAAGGTTTAATCATTTCTCACTTACGTTATTTGGCTTGGTTTAATTCTAAAAGTGCTTCTTGGAAAGAAAGATCGTGTTTCGCACTCACACTACTTTTAAAGTATCTTAGATCCAAGTATGAAGTGCGACACTTTTTAACTATCTGAAACGGAAGTAAGATGTGACAATGCTCCATTATCCATCCCTTCCCGGAGTTGAATTATGTCGCATTATTCACATCTTACCCTT
>NZ_JBTXLY010000013.1:0-97400 GCF_054871845.1 Ignatzschineria sp. LJL83 | reverse complement strand
CCTTTCTTCAAGGGTAAGATGTGAATAATGCGACATAATTCAACTCCGGGAAGGGATGGATAATGGAACATTGTCACATCTTACTTCCGTTTCAGATAGTTAAAAAGTGTCGCACTTCATACTTGGATCTAAGTCTTTTAATAAATAACAGAAAAATAAAGGAAAATCAGATCCATATTTTAGTCTACTTTTGGAATATAACTTTTGATATACTATTGAGCTACTCAATTTTGAGTAGCTTTTTATATGTTGTCGTAATGAGTAAAATATCGGTAAAGAATGAAAAAACTTCTATCTTGCCATTCAAACTCACTACAACCTATGTTTATTGAGGAATATTGTGCCAATTATTCGCCGATCACAAAAAGAGACTTTTTCTGCCAAACAGATGTATGAGCTTGTAAATGATGTTGATTCATATCCAAGTTTTCTGCCATGGTGCCGAGGATCTAGAATTATAAAATCTACCCCAACCATGATGGAAGCATCTATTTTAACGGCAAAAGGTCCTTTAAATAAATGGTTTACAACTCGCAATACGCTTGTTGAAAATGAGAAGATTACCCTTAATTTAGTGAATGGCCCTTTTAAACATCTCCACGGTGAATGGCGTTTTATTGATCTTCCTGATGGTGGCTGTGAAGTGCATTTAATGATTGATTTTGATTTCTCATTTGGCCCCGCGCGTTTACTCTTAACGCCCATTTTTGAAAGCATTACCGGCAGTATGGTTTCGGCATTTAGCGCACAAGCAAAGGTTCGTTATGGCAAATCCCTCGCTTAATCAACGCACCTTTATCACGGTTGAATTTGCCTTAGCGCTTCCCGACACTCAAAAAATCGAAGCTCAAAAATTCCAAGAAGGCATTACACTCAAAGAAGCGATGCCTTTCTTCTCTCTCTTTCATGAAGCCAATAAAATCATTGAAGCGCCGCAATATGGTGTTTTTAGTATTAAGGTGGAAGAAGATTACGTATTAAAAGATGGCGATCGCATTGAAGTATATCGACCGCTCATCATTGATCCGAAAAAAGCACGCCAAATCCGCGCAGCACGAGATCCGCAGTTTAAGCATAAGAAATGGTAACCTACAGCTTTGATGCTTTTTTATAGTCTTATCTGGGAACTTCAAACCAACCGTTAAAGTGCCCGGATCTATTTATGATCTTTACAATATTTCTGTTTCTAACTTTTTGAAATTTCGTATAATGCACACCTCTTCTTTCGCATCCATTATTGAGAGATTTCATGCACTCCTCTTCAGACTTCGTTTTAAAAAAATCGCTATTTTCTCTCAGCTGGCCGATTTTTATTGATATCTTATTGCACCTAGTCACTCTGCTGATTAATACCTATATGATCAGCCATATCTCTCAAAAAATGGTTGCTGCCACAGCGGCTAGTAATCAATTCTTTGATACAACCGTGACTATTTTCAGCTTTATTGGCATTGGATGTAGTGTTGTTGTGGCGCAATATTTAGGTGCCGGCAATCGGGAAACAACTCGTAAAGCGATCCATCTGTCTATCTCTCTCAACTTTCTCCTCGGACTTCTCTGCTTTTTAGTGATCTTCTTTTTCGGCAGATCTCTTCTCATTCAGATGAATACTCCTACAAATATTTTAGACATGAGTAGTCAATATTTTAAAATTATTGGCTTCTGTCTTTTATTTGAAGCGCTCGCCGTGATTCTCGCCTCTTGCTTACGAGTTTATGGACATTCTAAAGTTCCAATGTATGTTTCACTCATCATGAATGTCATTACCGTTCTCGGAAATATTATCGTTCTCTACGGATTTTTCGGCATGCCACAATTAGGATTAGAAGGCGTTGCTTGGTCTACGGTAATTGGGAGAATGATCGGCGTTTCCCTTCTCTTTTATCTCCTTTTTTACGGCATTAAAATCCGCCTCGATTTTTCTCTCTTCTTCAAATTCCAAAAAAATATTATCCGCCAAATCCTTAAAATCGGATTACCTTCTGCCGGCGAAAATCTCTCTTGGTCAGCACAAATGTTGGTGATGCTCTCATTCGTAGGCTTAATGGGAGAAGAGAGTTTAGCCGCTCACAATATCTATATTCAACTCTCTTATATGCTCATGCTATTTGGAATTTCTATCAGTATTGGTAATGAAATTATGGTTGGGCATCTGATGGGCGCAAAACAATTCACAATCGCCTATCATAGAACCTTTAAAAGCCTTAAAATCGGCATGATCGTAACTTTAGGTGTTGTGATCGTTTTTTATCTCTCGCGTCATTTAATTGTCGATAACTTCACAGATAGCACCGCCGTTCGAGAGCTACTGCTTCCTCTATTTCTTCTCTCCATCTTTATAGAACCCGGAAGAACGCAGAATATCGTCATGGTCAACGCTCTCCGGGCAACGGGAGATGCTAAGTTCCCCTTAATCACAGCAATGATCTTTATGTGGGGTGTTGCGATTCCCATTGGATATTATTTAGGAATCGTGAAAGAACTTGGATTAGTCGGCATATGGATAGGTTTCTTATGTGATGAATGGATTCGCGGTCTTGTAAATGCTTGGCGCTGGAAATCTCGTAAATGGGAGAGTAAACGCCTCAATATTGAAGCTGAAGTACAGTCCGTCACATAGGATCGTGATGCATAATCCAGTTTTCCTAAACTAATCTCATTAAAAAAGCGAACCTTATTTCAAGATTCGCTTTTTTTATAGCTTTTCAAATTTTCAAAACTCATTTTCTATAAATAAGAGTGAAACCACCAAGCTCAATCTACTGAAATTCAAACTGACGCCACGCTTCGTATACAGCAATCGCTACTGAATTGGAGAGATTCAAACTTCTGCCGGCATTTTCCACCATTGGTAAACGTAAACGTTGTTCTGTTGGCAATCCAAAAATAAAATCTTCCGGCAATCCACGCGTTTCAGGTCCAAAAATGAGCGCATCGTTATCTTCGAACTTCGCTTCAAAAAAGTTTCGGCTACCTTTTGTCGTCATTGCATAGATTTTATTAGGTGCAACTGCTTCTAAACACGCTTCCAAATTTGGCCAAACATGCATATCTGCCCATTCTGCGTAATCAAGCCCAGCTCTTCGAAGCGCTTTTTCTTCTAAATTAAAGCCAAGTGGCTCAATTAGATGAAGCTTTGCGCCACTATTTGCGCAAAGACGAATAATATTGCCAGTATTGGGCGGAATTTCCGGCTCATATAAAATAACAGATAATCTCTTATTCACACACATTCCTTATCACTATTTTGGATACCCAAGATCACGAGTAATTGTGGCGTAACCACAAATAAACCATACTAAATCTCGTCTTGGTTTCCTGATTTAACTAAAACTAAATGCAAAAAAATTCCTGTAGAATTCAATGCTTCTACAGGAATTATCTATTCATTCACAATCATTCAACTCATCAATTACGCGTGCGTTTTTGCTTCTTTCTGCGCATTTGCCGCTTTGATGAATGAGATAAAGAGCGGATGACCATCTCTTGGTGTTGATTTGAATTCTGGATGCGATTGCGTTCCTACAAACCATGGATGATCTTTCAACTCAACAAATTCGATTAAACCACGATCATTCGTACGACCTGAAACCACAAAATTCCCATCTTGAAGTTGATCAATGTAATCCAAATTCACGCCGTAACGATGACGATGACGCTCGCTCACCTCTTTTTGACCATACGCTTCAAATACTTTCGTACCTTCCACAATCGTTGATGGTTGCGCACCGATTGTCATATAACCACGGAACTCATCCGTTTCTTTATCACGCTGAGGATCAAGCATGCGGATCACAGGATATGCAACTTCTGGATCAACTTCGCTTGTATGCGCGCCTTCTAACCCTAAGATATTACGCGCATATTCCACAACTGCTAGTTGCATTCCTAAGCATAAACCTAAGAATGGAATATTGTTTTCACGAACGTACTGAATCGCTCTGATTTTCCCTTCAATCCCACGCTCGCCAAATCCACCCGGAATCAAAACAGCATCCATTCCGGCAAAAGTCGCCGCAAGACCCGTATCATCCATACTCTCTAAAGATGCCGCTTCTGCGTAATGTAATTTTACTTTAGTCAGCGTTTGAATGCCGGCATGGAATAATGCTTCATTGATAGATTTATAAGTATCCGTAAAGTCTGTGTATTTACCAACAATCATCACATTCACACTGTTTTCAGCAGCAGCTAAGTTTTCTAAAACTTGATCCCATTCTGAAAGATCTGCTTCTTTTGCTTGAATATTGAAATGTTCAAGAACAATACGATCTAATCCTTGCTCATGAAGAATTCTTGGAATTTTATAGATAGAATCAGAATCCACGCAAGAAATAACCGCTTCTTCTGCAACAGAAGTAAAGAGTGCAATCTTACGACTCTCTTCTTTAGGAATTGCTTCCTCTGTTCTACAAATAAGGATATCAGGCTGAATACCGATAGAACGGAGCTCTTTCACAGAATGCTGTGTTGGCTTTGTTTTTAACTCGCCTGATGCACGTAAATACGGCACCAATGTTAAATGTAAGAAGAGGGATTTACGAGGACCCACTTCTGTACGAATTTGACGAATCGCTTCTAAGAATGGGAGAGATTCAATATCTCCAACTGTCCCACCGATCTCAATCAATGCAACGTCAGCATCGCCTGCGGCATTGTAGATACGATGTTTAATTTCATCTGTAATATGTGGAATCACTTGAACCGTATTGCCGTGATATTCACCAGCTCTTTCACGCTCGATTACCGTTTTATAAACTCGGCCGGCACTCACACTGTTACGGCGACTTGCGGTCATACGAATAAAACGCTCGTAATGCCCTAAGTCTAAATCTGTTTCCGCGCCATCATCTGTGACAAAAACTTCACCGTGTTGAAAAGGACTCATCATTCCTGGATCTACGTTGATGTAAGGATCCAATTTCATCATGGTAACTTTAAGGCCTCTTGCCTCTAAAATAGCCCCTAATGAAGCTGCTGCAATCCCCTTGCCTAAAGATGAAACGACGCCACCTGTGACAAATATAAAATGTGTCATGAACCCTACCCTGAATTATGTGAATAAAATGTCTATCAGGGATGGCATTTTAGTATATTTCACAAAAAAATTCGATAAGTATTCTATGCAATTATGTAAATTTATCGAAATTGTGATTTTTTGCACCGAACGAAGCGAGCATTTTGGACAGAAATTGAGTATAATTAAACCTTCTTATTTCCTCGTGCTTATTTTTATAAAGGTTAAATATTTATACTATGTCGAAGATGAATGAACAATGCGCTAATGCCATCCGCGCGCTCAGCATGGATGCGGTTCAAAAAGCAAACTCAGGCCACCCTGGTGCACCGATGGGAATGGCAGAAATCGCAACTGCGCTTTGGGGATTAAACCTCTCACATAATCCTAACAATCCTCATTGGATCAACCGCGACCGCTTTGTATTATCAAATGGTCATGCATCAATGCTCCTTTATTCTCTTTTACATCTTACAGGCTACGCTGTTTCTATTGATGATTTGAAAGATTTCCGTCAATTAAATGCAAAAACAGCAGGTCATCCTGAATATGGATTTGCAGATGGCATCGAAACAACAACAGGCCCACTTGGTCAAGGTATTGCCAATGCCGTTGGTTTCGCTTTAGCAGAAAAAATGATGGCCGGTACTTACAATACTGAAGATCACGCAATCGTAGATCACTACACATACGCATTCCTTGGCGATGGTTGTATGATGGAAGGTGTTTCGCATGAAGCTTGTTCACTTGCCGGCACATTAAAACTTAACAAACTCATCGCACTTTATGACGATAACGGCATCTCCATTGATGGCGATATCAGCGGTTGGTTTACAGACAACACAAAACAACGCTTTGAAGCTTATGGCTGGAACGTGATTGGTCAAATTGATGGTCACGACGTTTCTGCTGTGGATGCGGCAATCAAAGAAGCGAAAAAATCAGATAAACCAACACTTATTATCTGTAAAACACTTATCGGTAAAGGTTCTCCAAATAAAGAAGGTTCAGAAGCCACTCACGGCTCTCCTTTAGGTACAGAAGAAATTGCGGTAACAAAAGCAGGCTTAGGTTGGAATCACGGTCCTTTCGAAGTTCCTGAAGATGTTTATAATTCATGGGATGCACGTGTTGCTGGGGATGCTCGTGAAGAGAAATGGAATGAGCTTTTTGAAAGCTACGTTGCAGCAAATCCTGAAAAAGCAGATGAATTCCTTCGCCGTGTAGGCGGTGAGCTTCCGGAAGATTTCGAAGAAACTTTCAAAGCAGCACTTAACACTGTGAACGAAAAAGCAGACAACATCGCAACTCGTGTTGCAAGCAAAAATGCCCTTGATCTTCTTGCAACGAATCTTGCAGAAATCGTTGGTGGATCTGCGGACTTAACGCCATCAAACAACACATTTTTCAAAGGCAGTCTAGATTACAATATCGCAACAGGTAAAGGTAACTACATCCGTTACGGTGTTCGTGAATTTGGAATGTCTGCAATCATGAATGGTTTAGCACTTTATGGTGGATTTATCCCTTACGGCGCAACATTCTTAGTATTCTCAGACTACGCAAGAAACGCAATTCGTATGAGCGCATTGATGGAACAACGTGTTGTGTATGTCATGACACATGATTCTATCGGTCTTGGTGAAGATGGTCCTACGCATCAACCTGTTGAGCACGTTGAATCCCTTCGTTTAATTCCAAATCTTAACGTTTGGAGACCTTGTGATGCCGTTGAAACATTAGTGGCTTGGGGTCACGGTTTACAAGCAGAAGACAACCCTACACTTCTCGCACTTTCAAGACAAAACTTGCCACATCAAACTCGTGATGCAGCAACACTTAAAAACGTGATCAAAGGTGGATACGTTCTTCTTGAAAATGATGATGCCGACATCACACTTATCGCAACAGGTTCTGAAGTACAACTCGCAATGGCAGCTGCAAAAGAGTTAAATGCTCGTGTTGTGTCTATGCCTTGTGTAGAACTCTTCAGAGAACAAAACAGCGCATATAAAAAATCTGTTTTAGGTAACACTAAACGCTTAGCAATTGAAGCAGGTGTAACGCGCGGTTGGTATGAATTTGCAGATGCAGTGATCGGAATCAACACATTCGGTGCTTCAGCGCCGGCAAACCAATTGTTTGAACACTTTGGTTTCACAGTAGATATCGTCATTCAACAAGCTCAAAAATTATTAGCTGATTAGTAACTATATTCTACTAGTTATAGTTATCTAGAGATAAAACAAAATCCCATATAGGTGTTTACTTATATGGGATTTTTCATATGCGTTTATTTCATACGCATTTTTCATATATATTGATAATGTAAGTATTACCATCTTCATCGACTGCATGATCTTCTAAGATTATTCCGCAATATCAAAATTACAACTTATTACACATATATCAATTTAATTGTGAATTAGTTGATAATTATGTTCTCAATGAAGTTTTTTTACATTTTTTACTTTAATCTCTGTTCCATATTTTATGTTTAATAATATTAAATGAATAAATATTAAAGCTCAGGCTTGAAATTAAAATTATAGAATCCATCTTCTTTAAGAATACAATGAGATTGAAATATCTAATCATTCTAGAGATTTTAAAACACTTATTGCCTATTTCTAGAGACTTAATGCAATGATTTCAATTGCCTTACTTCACTAAAAGATTCCTGAGGGATCTTTTAGACGTTAGAAACAATATAATGCTAGAATGATCGGCTATTAAATCAATTTTTTTAACTTAATTTTTTGGAGCATTTATGAAGCGTTTAATGTTTGCTTTAACTGCCTTGGCTGTTTCTCCGGCATTTGCACAAGCACAAGAACCACAAAGCATCGTCCCTACTCTCCTCCTTTTCGGTGGTATGTTCGTTGTGATGTATTTCTTAATGATTCGTCCACAACAAAAAAGAGCAAAAGCTCATCGTGAGTTGATTAACTCTCTTAAAGTAGGGGATGAAATTCTTTTAAGTTCTGGCTTTGTTGCAAGAATTAGAGCATTAGATGAAAACTACGTGAGCGCAGAAATCGCTCCTAACGTTGTAATCAAAGCACAACGTCAAGCAATCAACTCTCTTTTACCAAAAGGTACATACAAAGAGAAACTTGATGCTACACCTGAAAAAGCAGAAAAGGCTGACTAATCTCTTTAGTCTGTTATTTCTCGATGCCGGCATTTCTTAGAAGTGCCGGTATATTTGATTAACTTAGATAAAAAGTAACCCAGTAAACTATGCTAAATCGATATCCACTTTGGAAAAATATTCTGATTTTTGGGGTCATTGTTCTCTGTACGATTTTGGCGTTGCCAAATCTATTTGGAGAAGATCCATCCATTCAAATTTCTCCTACAAGAGATACGCAAATTAACCAAGCGTTAATTGAAGAAGTTGATTCTGTCTTAAAACAGAATAATTTCGATGTAAAACGTATTGAAGAATCAGATGATCAGCTTCTTATTCGCTTTAAAGATACTGAAGAGCAACTAAAAGCTAAAGATTTACTTGATGGTGTATTGCAAGATAAATATCTTACAGCACTCAACTTAGCACCAGATATGCCAGATTGGCTTGCAAGTCTTGGGTTACAACCAATGTATTTAGGACTTGACCTTCGCGGTGGAGTTCACTTTTTACTTGAAATCGACATGGATGGTCTGATTAATCAGCTTACCAATACCTATGCCGAAAGTATTCGTTCTAACTTAACCGATAAAGGTTTAACACCACTTATCGAAATTAGCGATGCTCAAACCATTGTCGCTTCTTTTGCCAATGCAAATGAAGCAAATCGCGCGCGCCAATTACTCTCAACTAACCAATCCTTTATGGAGTTAAATTTTGATTCCACAGGAAATCGTTTAACCGCAAATATTAGTAATAAAGAGATTAATGATCGTAAAGCAAGCGCTGTTGTGCAAAATATTGCAACACTTCGTAATCGCGTGAATGAACTCGGGGTTGCAGAACCCATCATTCAACAACAAGGTTTAGATCGTATTGTTGTTCAATTACCAGGAATTCAAGATACCACTCGTGCCAAAGAGATCCTTGGAACTACGGCAACGCTTGAGTTTCGAATTGTAGATGATCGCTCACAATCTGAAGCATATAACGCACTTAAAACAGGTCGTGCGCCACTTGGCACAAAACTCTACCAAACAAGAGATGGCATTCCTTATCTCTTGAAGCGTCAGGTAATTTTAACGGGTGAGTCCATCGTTAAAGCAACTGCCGGCTTAAATCCTGAAACAAACTTGCCAGAAGTTTATATTACGCTTGATTCTAAAGGCGCAGATCGCTTTGCCGTAGGTACAAAAGCAAACGAGAAAAAACCAATGGCAACGGTGTTTATTGAAAATAAACTGCAAACAACGTTTGATAAAGATGGCAATGAAGTTCGTAAAAGTGTAACCACTGAAGAAATTGCTAACGTGGCAACCATTCAGCAACAACTTTTCTCAAACTTCTCAATCTCCGGCATTAACTCTTTACAAGAAGCAAACACGCTTGCTATTACCTTAAGCTCGGGCGCACTTGCGGCTCCTATCCACATCATTGAAGAAAAAACTATCGGACCAAGTGCCGGTAAAGATAATGTCCAACGAGGTGTTGATGCTGCGCTTTGGGGATTAGTGATGGTAATGGTCTTCATGGTGTTCCGTTATCGCGGTTTTGGAATGGTGGCAAACGTCGCACTCTTTGCAAACCTCATCCTCATTCTTGCGGTTCTCTCTCTACTTCAAGCAACCTTAACCCTTCCAGGAATTGCCGGGATCGTTCTCTCTCTTGGAATGAGTGTGGATGCGAACGTTCTGATTAATGAACGAATACGAGAAGACTTACGTAAAGGCAGTACACCACAACAAGCCATTAATAATGGATTTGGTAAAGCATTCGGGACGATTATGGATGCCAACTTAACGAGTCTGTTCTCGGCAGTTGCCCTCTTCTTTATTGGATCTGGTCCAATTAAAGGCTTTGCCGTTACGCTTTCAGTGGGGATTATCACTTCTGTCTTTACCGCAGTATATTTCAACCGCGCCATTATCAACTTTATTTATGGCGGTCGCCGTACGATTAAAAAACTCTCTGTGGGAGGACGTGAACGCCTCAAAGTTCTCTCTGGAGAAACGACTTACAACTTCATGCGCTATGCCAAATTCTGGATTGGTGCATGTATCGTTGTCTGTGTTTTAGCAATCGGTGTGTCTGTCACCAAAGGCTTTAAACTCGGATTAGACTTTACGGGTGGTACGGAAATTGAAGCGGTTTATGAAACGCCAGTTGATATCGATACTGTAAGAGAAAACCTCATTGCGGTTGGTTTCGATTCTGTCGTTGCGCAGCATTTTGGCTCTGCTCGAAATGTTCTTATCAATATCCCAACTACACAAGACATTGAAGATTCGACGCTCATTACGGATACCTTAACGGCAGCATTAACGCTTCCTGATAACCCAATGTCCATTCAAAAAATTGACTACATTGGCGCAAAAGTCGGTAGTGAATTAGTTACTGATGGCGTGATGGCTTCTGCCCTTGCGATCTTCTTAATCCTTGTCTACATCTGGTTTAGATTCGAGTGGAAACTCGCAATGGGAACCATTCTATCAACGGTACATGATGGGCTCTTTGTTGTTGCCGCCTTCTCGGTTCTAGGACTGGAGTTTGACTTAACGTCATTAGCCGCGATTCTTGCTGTAATCGGATATTCTGTGAATGACACCGTTGTAATCTTAGACCGTATCCGTGAGAACTTTAAACTCGATCGTACAAGTACGCCAAAACAGATTATCAACGCTTCTATTAATCAGACGTTATCTCGTACGATTATGACATCGCTGACAACATTCTTAGCGGTACTCTCACTCTACATCTTCGGTGGCGCGGTGATTGAAACATTTGCACTTATCATGCTCATCGGGATTGTAGTTGCAACATACTCTTCAATCTTTATTGCAGCTGCCGGCGCTTATGTTTTAGGATTAAAACGTGATGATTTAATTCCAGCACCTGTAAGCAAAGAAGATGGGATCGAGGTTATTGAGGAAGGCGATAGCGAAAGCAACTTACCTCATTAATCGATTATTGAAATAATCAAACAATAATCTGATCAAAAAGCCGTATCCAAAACCTTTACAATGTCACCGTTGTAAAGGTTTTTATTAATCTAGATGATTTGTTAGAATAATCCCTTACATTGCGGTTTATGCTAGAATAACTAAGATTTATTAACGCGTTTTATTCACCATTTTAATTTGCAAAAGGATGTACATTTTGCGGCAAGCTGTTCCTAAAAAACCTAAAACATCTTCTGTCATTCTGTCTATCTTCTCAAAGACCATCGGAGTGGTGCTTTTTATCGCAACGTTAATATCTGCTGTTGCGATGGCTATCAGTCTTCATAGCTATCATCCTGCGGATCCTGCATGGAGCAGCGCAACAGATACAGATATCGTTCACAACATTGCAGGTGAACGTGGCGCCTATTTTGCGGATATTATTTTTTCAGCAATTGGTAAAGCGGCATGGATTATCCCTTTACTATTAGTCGGATTTGGCTATCAGCTTTTTTTAAAACGAAAATTACTCACAATCTCTCTCGATAAGATTAGTTTCCGACTATTAGGGCTTTTAGTAGCTATTTTTTCTCTTGCCGCCCTTTTAGATCTTCAAAATAACAATGGCGGCATGATGGGTGGCTTTATTGGCACGGAACTCATTACGCTCATTAGCAATCATTTAACGATCCCGCTTGATACACTCACTTACATTACAAAGATCGGGTTTGCGCTTCTCACATTTACTGGATTCTACTTAATAACCGGCATGGGTCCCATTGGCTGGGCAGATTCTCTCGGGAAAACAATCTTCACAATAATTGACTTTCTACGTCCAAAAAAAAAGCCTGAGTTAAACTCTGACAATAAGCACCTTCCCGAACATGATGGCACCATAGATCAAAGAACCATCGACAAAATGCTACATAATCCCCCGAGCAAACCATCACACTTTCTCAGTAAACTCTTTTCTTCAAAAGAGGATAAAAATGTTTCCGATACACAGGAATTTATTGAGATAGATTCATCATTACTAGAAGAGACCTATGAAACAAATGCCCCAATACAGGACGCTTCTTTTAATAGTTACAATTACAATCCTCTTGAAGAAGAAAATAGCGAAGTAGAAACGACGACAGAAATGAATAATAACAATAATAATATTCCCCCTATTTTTAGAAACCTTAATAAATCTCAACCTGATAACAACTCGGATCCAATTCCCATTCATGGCAATTCGGATGATTTTAAAATTGATCCACTACAGCCTTCTATCAACGAATGGGATCAATTTATTCGCTCACCACAAGATAAAGTAGAAGAAATACCGACTGAAATCGCAGTAGCTTCCGAAGAAGAGATCGAGCCATCCGATAAAAAAGGCATTCCATCGATCTTTAAAAATCTATTTAAAGCGCGGAAAAAGAAACATATTTCCATCAAAGAAGCGACAAAAGTGGAACCTTCTTTAGAGTCGTCTATTCTTACGGAAACAATGACTTCATCAGAAGAATCCCCTATTTCTGAAGGAACTCCAACAGTAGAAGCGCCAACAGCTCCGATCTCAACGCAAACGATTACACCTTCTTCATTACAGTTTTCTATTAGTGATTCAGCAGAGGAAGAAGAGGAAGTGACGCTCGAATTCCCGGCGAATGTAGAAAGTGAGAATGGCGTCACAAGCTTTGAAATCTCAGAAATAGAGATGGATCCAATTACTCAAAACACGGAAGATGCTTCATCTTCACATATTGAAGTTGAAACAATCGCTCCAGAAAGCTTAGCGCCGAAAAAGTCTGAATATGTGGGTCATGAAATTGATCCTCGCTCTGGCATGCCAATTCCTGTCAAAGCGCCCAAAGAATTCCCAATGGCAGGAAGACTTCCGGGACTTGATCTTCTTGGAAATCCTCCTCCTGTAACCGAGAGTTATGACGCCGAAGAATTACAAGACCTTGCAAAACTGATTGAAGAGCAATTCAAAAACTTCAACATTGAAGTGAAAGTTGTCAATATTGAGCCAGGCCCTGTCATCACCCGTTTTGAGCTTGATCTTGCCGCCGGCGTGAAAATCGCACAAATCAACAATCTCAACAAAGATATTGCCCGCGCACTCTCTGTTACAAGCGTTCGTATTGTCGATATTATTCCCGGCAAGCCTTACATTGGCTTAGAAATCCCCAATAAAAAACGCCAAATCGTCTACTTTAAAGAAGGGCTTTATGCCGATGCTTATCGTTCAAGTAAGCATCCTTTAACCATCCTTTTAGGAAAAGATGTTTCCGGCAATCAAGTTGTTGCAAACCTTGTAAAAATGCCACATCTTCTCATTGCCGGAACCACAGGTTCAGGAAAATCAGTGGGTTTAAATACCATTCTGTTAAGCCTTCTCTACAAAGCGCATCCTGAAGATTTACGCCTTATCCTGATTGACCCAAAAATGTTGGAATTATCCGTTTACGATAATATCCCGCATCTCTTAGCGCCAGTTGTGACCGACATGAAAGAGTCTGCAAATGCGCTTCGCTGGGCAGTTATGGAGATGGAACGCCGTTACCTTCTCATGAGTAAAATGCGTGTTCGTAATATTGATGGCTTCAACCAAAAAGTGAAAGAAGCTCTTAATAATGGCGAAGCAATTAAAGATCCGCTTTGGGATCCTGCTCGTGAAGTTTCCGATCACGTGACTGCGCCAGACTTAAAACCCCTTCCCTACATTGTCATTGTCATCGACGAGCTTGCCGACATGATGATGAGCGTTGGAAAAGCCGTTGAAGAATTGATTGCTCGCCTTACGCAGAAAGCTCGTGCTGCCGGCATTCACATGGTGGTTGCAACACAAAGACCTTCGGTGGATGTCATTACAGGCCTTATCAAAGCAAATATTCCTAGCCGTATTGCGTTCCAAGTATCGAGTAAAATCGATTCCCGTACCGTTCTCGATCAACAAGGTGCTGAGAACTTATTAGGTCATGGAGATATGCTCTACTTCCCAACGGGAGCACCGTTCCCACTTCGTGTTCATGGTGCATTTGTCGATGATAATGAAGTGAATCGTGTGACGGACTTCCTCCGTTTAACCGGCGATACTGATTATATTGAAGATATGCTCAAAGACCCAACAGAAGAGATTCCGGGACTTTCCGAAAATGCATCAGGCTTTGTGCCAGCGCCGGAAGATGTGGAAGATGTGCTTTATGATGAAGCGGTCAAAATTGTTCTAGAAGATCAAAGACCGACGATTTCATATGTTCAAAGAAAATTACGCATCGGCTACCAAAGAGCCGCTCGCTTAATTGAAGCAATGGAAGAGCAAGGGATTGTTTCAGCGCCGGCAAATAACGGCAATCGAGAAATTCTTGTGAGCTACGATAAATAATCAATACAAATAATCCGTACTAACATTCAAATAATAACGAATAAATTGACTTAAAATCAGAGGGAGAGAAATATGTTTCAAACAGAATTAGATCATCTATATCAGGCAACTTCCGCCAAAAGTATTCCTGTAGAATTTGCCAATTCACTTGCAGACGTTTCTCTCTCCGCTCTACAAAAAAACTATTTAAAAACACAGAAAAATTCGAATGCTCTAAGCGCCGGCGAAGTGATCTCTCTGTACAATAGCAAAGGGAATTTAGAACGTGTGATTATCGGTAATAATGCGCAAGAGCCTTTCTTCACATTAGGCGATAGCTATTCAAAATTGCCATTTGGGCATTACCATTTGCCGGAAGATTTATCTGAAGATTTACAATATCAGCATCTTCTTGCATTCGGATTAGGGGCTTATCAATTTGATCAATATAAGGCTTGCGAGAAACGCGCGGTATCTTTTTATCTGCCAGAAGCTTTAGCAGATAAAGTGAAAAATGCGTTAAGTGCACATTACTTAACTAGAGATCTCATTAATGAGCCGGCAAATAGTTTAACGCCGGATAATTTTGTGACGCAAATTCGTGCGGAGTTAGTCGGTTTTAATACAACGATCAAAGAGATTGTCGGCGCGGATCTTCTCAAGCAAAATTTCCCGCTCATCTATACCGTTGGCGCTGCAAGCAAATATCAACCACGATTAGTAGAAGTGATCTCTGAGAAAGAAGGTGCGCCAACTTTAACGCTTGTGGGAAAAGGCGTTACATTTGATTCCGGCGGTTTAGATATCAAGCCCCCTAACGGCATGCGTTATATGCAAAAGGATATGGGCGGTGCAGCACATATGTTGGCGTTAGCGAAATGGATTCTACAAGAGAACTGGAATATTTCGCTTCGTCTATTATTACCCATCGTCGAAAACAGTATTTCTGAGCGCTCCATGCGCCCCGGCGATATCGTGAAAAGCCGTAATGGTATGAGCGTTGAAATTGATAATACCGATGCCGAAGGTCGTCTTATTTTATGCGATGCTCTGACCTATGCGTTAGAAAAACCAAGCGATCTTCTCTTAGACTTTGCCACATTAACAGGAGCTGCTCGAGTTGCGCTTGGTACAGAGGTTCCGGCACTCTTTAGTAACAATGATGAATTTTCAGCATTGATGAGCCAAAAATCTATGGAAAACTGCGATACCGTATGGCGCTTACCGCTCTATGCGCCGTATAACGATTGGATTAAAGCGGATAATGCCGATATTAGCAATTCAGGTAGTGTGCCTTACGCCGGCGCTATTACCGCAGCCCTCTTTTTAGAGAGATTCGTTGCTGACAGTAAAGTGCCTTATGCGCATATTGATGTGATGGCTTGGAATATCCGCCATCGCCCCGGAAGACCAAAAGGGGGAGAAGCCATGGGATTAAGAGCGGCATTTGAAGCTCTCAAATACCACTTTAACTGTCAATAAGCATCAAATATAAAGAATTCTATAGAAATAAATTTCACATTTTGAGAAAAACAACATAAAAAACAGAAGGGTTATCATCAATAACCCTTTGATAACCTATTGATAACTGTAAGCTATAGTATTTTAAATCAATAAACGCTACACTAAAATTTATGTCTAAGTACCATTAATGAATAATTTTAGTTATTATTTATATTATTGAAAATAAAAAATATATCTATCCGCCGTTATTATATCTCGTATTCTTAGCACTCATTCATCGAATGTTCATGAGAATTTAGATTTAGCTTCTACTGATGACTGTAATCCACTTCATCACGATAGCGACGATATTAGATAATATAATTTTACAATAGACCGTTTCCCTAAACTTTTACCGAAAACTGAATAGTGCATGAAAAAGATCGCCCAAAGCCTTACCATCATGATATTGATGATGACCAGCATGATAGCCCTCGTCTTTGCCGAAACGGGTTTTTCAGCATTTATTGTCGATCATCGTACCGGAAAATCAATTTATGAACATGATATTGATGCTCGTCGCTATCCTGCATCTTTAACAAAAGTATTAACGCTGTATATCGTGTTTGAAGATCTATCTAAAGGGAAGATTAATCTTAATACTAAAGTGCCTTTCTCAGCGAAAGCAGCCGCTCAGCCCCCTTCCAAAATCGGTGCGAAAGAAGGTAGCTCTATTACGATGGATACGGCAATTAGAGCACTTATTGTAAAATCTGCTAATGATGTTGCCCTTGCCGTTGCAGAGAAAATTTCAGGATCAGAAGCCGCTTTCGCAAAACGCATGAATGCGACAGCAAAACGCTTAGGCATGCATAGCTCAAACTTTGCAAATCCCCATGGACTCTTTGATCCGAACCAATATACAACGGCTCGAGATATGATTAAGCTCGGCATTGCAACCCACAACCATTTCCCTAAATATTACCCTCTCTTTCAAACGCCTTCCTTTACCTATAATGGTGTTGTCTTTAACTCTCACAATAGAGTCAATAAGAACTTTGAAGGAGCGGATGGGATGAAAACAGGTTATATTCGAAAATCTGGATTTAACCTACTAACCAGTGCAAAACGTAATAATAATCGGGTTTTTGCCGTTGTCTTAGGCGGAAGAACAACGCAATTGAGAGATGATTTAATGCTCTCAATGCTCAATGAGAGTTTCTCTTCTGGATACCGGAGAAGCTCTGTTCGCACAATCTCTCCCTATATCACGAAAGACATGACTGTACTCTTTACCCCCACAAAAACAGTGACAAGCGATAAGACAGTTCTCAAAAACAGTAGCCGCTCACAGCTAAACACACCAAATACCGCAGTTGCAACTGCAACTCAGACACCCAAACCAAAAACAACTCAACCAGTATTTACCATACCTGAGCTTGTATTGGAATCCTCTTCAGAATATACATCTGCCGGCGATTACCACCCAGGAACAGCGCCCATTCGTGGCCCAATTATTAGCGCTGAAAAATCGAGTCACGCTGTACAAGTTGGAGCTTTTAAAGATTATAACGCCGCACGAGATAAAGCACGTCAGGCATATGAACATGTGCGAACAGGAACCGTACAAGTCTTTAATACAGGAGAAGTGTATAGAGCCCTATTATCTGGCATGAACGAGGCTGATGCAGATCAAATCTGTACCAAGTTACGTCAAAAACAGACTGAGTGCTTTGTGATTTCCCTCTAATTCAACAGAAGCAATTCTAGAATATCGTAAAATCACTCTAGAACATCTTCTCGAAGATCTCTAAAACCGATTAATTTTGCCAATTAATCGGTTTTTTACCGTTTGCCGTTAAATATTCATTGGTTTTAGAAAAAGGCTTAGAATCTAAAAATCCCCGATATGCGGACAACGGCGAAGGATGTGCGCTTGTGATAATACCGTGCTTCTCACTATCAATATTCTTTCCTTTTTGCTGCGCATGGCTTCCCCAAAGAATGAATACCACACCTTCACAGCGATGATTAATCTCTTCAATTACGGCAGTTGTAAACTCTTCCCAACCAATTTTAGCGTGGGAATGCGCCGATTTCTCTTCAACGGTTAATACTGTATTGAGCAAAAAAACACCTTCCGAACACCACGCCGTTAAATCCCCATCTTGCGGAGTGACAAAGGTTTCGATATCACTCTCTAATTCTCGGTAAATATTTCGAAGGGATGGCGGAATCTTCACCCCTCTCTGAACGGAAAATGCCAAGCCATTTGCTTGCCCAAAGCCATGATAAGGATCTTGTCCTAAAATGACGACATTAATGGTGGATTTAGGCTGTTTAAACACTTCAAAAATTTGGGATTTAGGGGGAAATACTCGCTTTCCTTCTGCTTGTGATTTTAATAATCCTCGCTGAATATCCTGAAAATAAGGCTTTCCAAGCTCCGCTTTGATAAAATCTCTCCATTCAGGATGAATTTCTTCTAACTCCACCATATTTCTATTCCCTTTCTGATTCTTGATTCATTAAATTTTCCGCCATTGTAATGAGAGGAGCCTCAAAATGCCACAATTAATCTCAAACCTTTTATGGGTGATGTTAGGCGCTTCTTTAGGGGGCGGAAGTCGTTATCTGATCTCTCTGATTGAAAACAAAATCTCGCTTCCAATCCAGATATCCACTCTAACCGTGAATATCCTCGGCGGATTACTTGCCGGAATTATCGCCGGATATTTACTACAAAAACCAGATCAAGCCATCCGCCTATTTTTAATCGTAGGATTCTGTGGCGGTTTAACAACCTTCTCAAGCTTCTCCTTAGAAACCATGTCATTACTGCAAAATAGAGAATATTTCCATTCTATGATGCTTATGCTCTTTCATCTCATCGGTTCAATTGGCGCTACATTCTTAGGATTTTATCTCATCAATACTTTGATGAATCCTTCAGCTTAAAAACCTAAACTACCCTAATACTTTCCAAATTCCAATAAAAAAGTCTTGGTAAAGATCATCTACCAAGACTTTATATCCTTCACATTTAATTGCTTTTAAATGTTTTTAAAGCATTTTAAGAGCTCGTAATTACACGTTGAAACGGAAATGAACCACATCGCCATCTTGAACGATATATTCTTTTCCTTCAAGACGCATTTTTCCTTTCTCTTTAGCGGCATTTTCGCCACCCAGTTCTACGTAATCATTATACGCAATTACTTCTGCACGGATAAATCCACGCTCAAAGTCTGTATGAATCACGCCCGCTGCTTGTGGCGCTGTTGATCCTTTACGAATCGTCCAAGCACGCACTTCTTTCACGCCGGCAGTGAAGTATGTTTCAAGATCTAAAAGCTGATAACCACCACGAATCACGCGGTTTAAGCCTGGCTCTTCAAAGCCCATATCATCTAAGAACATTGCTTTATCTTCATCATCTAATTGCGAAATTTCCGCTTCAATCGCTGCACAAATGGGCACAACAAAAGAATTTTCAGCTGCAGCATATTCTTCTACTTTCGTGAGAAGGGGGTTATTTTCAAAACCATCTTCATTCACGTTTGCGATATACATCACAGGTTTTAATGTTAAGAAGTGGAAATCACGAAGAAGCAGACGCTCTTCTGCATCTAAGCCCAATGAACGAAGGCTTTTTGCTTCATTCAATACCGGCAATACTTTCGATTTCAAAAGCTCAACCTGCGCAACGGCAGTTTTATCGCCACCTTTTGCAATACGCTCAAGTCTTTGAACGCCGCGCTCTGCACTCGCTAAGTCTGCAAGCGCAAGTTCCGTATTGATCACTTCAATATCATCAATCGGATTAATTTGACCAGCAACATGCACGATATCATCATTTTCAAAACAACGAACCACATGTGCAATTGCATCAGTTTCACGAATATTTGCGAGGAATTGATTTCCTAATCCTTCCCCTTGTGAAGCACCCGCTACTAAACCGGCAATATCCACAAAGTCGATATACGTTTGTTGAACACGCTCAGGCTTCACAATCGCCACTAAAGGATCTAAACGAGGATCGGGAACATTCACACGACCGACATTTGGCTCGATTGTGCAAAACGGATAGTTTGCAGCATCAATGCCCGCATTCGTTAATGCATTAAAGAGTGTCGATTTACCAACATTTGGAAGACCTACAATTCCACACTGAATAGCCATACAAATTCCTTTACAATTATTAGTTTATTTACGATGAAGCTCGTTCATCGCTTTTTCATATTCACCGGCAACAAATTCTGGCAAGACTCTTCTTGCATTATCTATCGCATTAAAAATTTCATGTTCTTCTTTTTCAGGGGTTTTTGCTAATACAAATCCTGATACTTGAGATGAATGTCCGGGATGCCCAATACCGATTCTTAATCGCATAAAGTCTTTAGAACCCAAAAGCTCAATAATGCTTCTTAAACCATTATGACCGCCGTGTCCGCCACCTTTTTTAAAGCGCGCAACTCCAGGAGGTAGATCTAATTCATCATGAACAACTAAGATTTCTTCAGGTCTGATCTTATAAAAAAGTGCAAGCGCAACCACAGCTTCGCCACTCTTATTCATATAAGTTTCAGGCTCAAGAAGATGTACTTTATGAACACCAAAAAGCTGCTCTCCAACTAATCCTTTAAAACGATTATTGAGAGAAAGCGGGCTTGTTCTAATACTATCAATAAACCAAAAACCCGCATTGTGGCGGGTTCTTGCATATTGAAGCCCTGGATTACCAAGGCCTACAATCATTTTTATCATAATAAAATACTCAATTAAGAGAGTGTTTAATTACTCTTTGTCTTCAGCCGCTGCTTCTGCTGCCGCTTCAGATGCTTCTTCTGCCGCTGCTGCGTCTTCAGCTTCTTCTTCAACTGCAACACGCGGCTCAACGATTGCAACAACTGGTTGGTCGTTCATCTCTTCTTCGTTCATGATGTTTACGAACTCAACACCTTTGATTGCTGGAATATCAGAAATCATGATGTGCTCGCCAACAGCAAGGTTTGCGATATCTACTTGGATTGCGCTTGGAAGATCTTTTGGTAAGCATGAAACTGCTAAAGTTGCTTCATGAAGTGTTACGATACCACCGTGAACAACACCTACAGATGTTTCTTCGTTTAATAATTCAACTGGTACGTCAACGATAAGCGCTTCGTGAGCATTTACACGTAAGAAGTCTAAATGCGTGATGATTGGCTTGTACGGATGGCGTTGAACGTCACGTAAAATTACAGACTCTTTTTTACCATCGATGATTAAATCAAGGATTGTTGTATAGATGTCTGCACGACGGAAACGTTTTAAAACTTCGTTATGGTTAAGAACAAGGCTTACTGCTTCTTTATCATTACCGTAAACGATTGCAGGAATATTTCCTTCATGACGTAGGCGGCGGCTCGCACCTTTACCCATATCTGAACGAACTGTTGCTTCAAAAAAATAGATTGACATTGGTGAACTCCAATTAAAATGTTTAAAATACGTTACAACCGCGACCAGTTATAACAGTCAAGCCCGTAATTATACGGATGTTACTCTTCGTTTGCAATCGTTATCGATTTCAATTTCAGGTTTAATCTTAATTCCTTACCACGTTTTCCACGCTCTTCAATGAGATTCTCCCATTCTGGTGGCGCTAATTTAAATTTACGCTGACCATATTCTACGACGAGCGTATCGCCTTTACTGATGACCAAAATGCCGACTAATCGATCTTTCTTCGCTTTAAACTGTGCGCCTGGAATGCCGATAATCTGATTGCCTTTTCCACGAGCCATTACCGGAAGCTCTGAGGTTGGCACCACTAAGAATCGCCCTTGCTCACTTACGGCAATCACAAATTGCGATTCAATATCTTCAATTTTTTGCGGCGCTAACATGATCGCATCATCACCTAAATTTACCGTTGATTTACCCGCTTTCTGCCTTGTGAGGAAATCACTATATTTCGAAACAAAGCCATAACCATTCGATGCACAGACTAAATAATGACTTGTATCTTTATCGAGAATTAAGTGCTCAATTTTGGCATTATCCGTTAAATTAATACGTGTCGTAATCGGTTCTCCGGCAGTTCTCGCTGTTGGCAGGGTAAATGCCGGCGTACTAAAACTGCGTCCTGTACTATCAAACAGCACTAACTGCTGATTATTTCGTCCTACGCAAGAGGTGAGATAACCATCACCGGATTTATAGTTCAGGCTTGTAGGATCAATATCTAAAGATTTTGCCGCACGAACCCAACCCATTTTAGAGATCACAACCATTACAGGTTCACTGGATACTAATGCTGACTCATCAATCGCTTCGGCCGCTTCTCGCTCGATCATTTTAGAACGACGATCATCGCCATACTTCTCGGCGTCTTCTTCGACTTCTTTCTTGATTAACGCATTAATTTTTTGAGGACTTTCAAGATGCGCAACAATATCATTAAGTTTTGCACGAAGCTCTGCTTCTTCGCCTTTGAGCTTCATCTCTTCAAGTTTTGCTAATTGACGTAAACGGGTTTCTAAAATGTAATCCGCTTGCGTTTCACTCAGCTCAAACTGTTTCATCAGCTCTAATTTTGGTTCATCTTCAAAGCGAATAATTCGAATCACTTCATCTAAATTTAAAAAGGCAATGAGAAGCCCTTCTAAAAGATGCAATCTTCTCTCAATACGATTTTTATGGAACGTTAAACGACGAATGACCGTTTCTCTTCTGAATTCAATCCATTCCGTTAAAATCTTATCTAAAGATTTTACTTTAGGTTTGAGATCAAGCCCAATCATATTGAGATTTACACGGAATGATTTCTCCAGTTCCGTTGTGGCAAATAGATGATTCATCACCATCTCTACATCCACGCGATTTGATCGTGGGATCAGAACGATTCGTACAGGCTCATCATGATCCGATTCATCACGAATATCTTCGATCATCGGCAATTTCTTCGCCTGCATTTGCGCGGCGATATCTTGTTGCATTTTTTCGCCGGAAACCTGATACGGCAATTCGTAAATGATGATCTCATCATTTTCCACGCGATATCTTGCACGTACTCGAACGCTTCCACGCCCTTTCTCATAAATAGAAAGAAGCTCTTTTTTCGGCGTGATAATTTCGCCACCCGTTGGATAATCAGGTGCCGGAATAATTTTTACTAACTCTTTTAAGGTCATCTCCGGCTGATCAATCAGCGCACAGACACCTTTTGCCACTTCTCTTAAGTTATGTGGTGGAATATCTGTTGCCATTCCTACGGCAATTCCCGTTCCTCCATTTAAGAGAATATTCGGCAATCTTGCCGGCAATAATTTTGGTTCCTCTAAAGAGCCATCAAAGTTCGGCGCCCATTCAACAGTGCCTTCGCCGAGCTCTTTCAATAACACTTCTGAATATTTCGATAATTTTGATTCCGTATAACGCATTGCCGCAAACGATTTCGGATTATCAAGAGAACCGAAGTTTCCTTGCCCATCTACCAATGGATAACGATAGGAGAATGGCTGCGCCATTAATACCATCGCTTCATAACATGCGCTATCTCCGTGCGGATGGTATTTCCCGAGCACATCCCCAACGGTTCTTGCGGACTTTTTAGGTTTTGAGCCGGCATTTAAACCGAGTTCACTCATCGCATAAACAATTCGGCGCTGAACAGGCTTTAAACCATCTCCAATATAAGGCAACGCACGATCCATAATGACGTACATTGAGTAATTGAGATAAGCCTCTTCCGCAAAATCTGCCATTGGGCGAACTTCAAAATTTTTATTAGACAAGTTACTCATATATTTCTCGTTTTTAGTTTATTTCTTTGATCTGCTATGACTTAGCTTTTAGTAAAGATTTTTATAGACAATCTCAAGATTGTACTGCAATATCAGATTCCATAATAATTTTATCTGCGCAAATCATTATCTAAATCCATGATTTGCAGATTTATTTCTACTAGCATCATTCTTAAATGATGCATTATGACAAATTTTATTGTTGTTAAGCTATATAGTGAAAACAGCTGTTGAAAATCGATAGTTTCACTCAATTAAAAAACCCATCTAAAACTAATGACTAGATGGGTTTTAATACTTTTAGTACCACTGAATTTGTTTGAATCAATCTATTTCCCACTCCAAAAGAGTAGGAATGTACTATTTCAACGATATCTTAGAATACAAATTCAGGCTTATCTTCAAAGCCAGCAAGGCGCTCAAGATCACGTTCAAAAATTGGTGTTGTACGAATCTCTTCAGCAATTTTTGAGAATACCGTTGCGCTCATTGCGTGCTCTTTGCCAACGATTGCTAATAAACGACCTTTTTCATTTAAAAGATCAAAGTAATCTGCCGGCACTTCTTTCATGGAACCCGTGAAAATGATGACATCAAATGTTCCTAATGATTTGTAAACATCTTGAATACGACCATTTTTATATTCGATATTGGTAAAACCAAGCTCTCTTGTGATCGCTTCTGCATTCACATTAAAACGCTCAACCATATCCACAGCAACCACTTCTTTACCGAGTCTAGAAGCACATGCGGCCAAGAAACCACTACCTGTTCCGACCACTAATATGCGTTCATGATCTTCAATACGAACTTCTTGTAAAAAACGTCCTTCAAATACCGGCGTTAACATTAAATGTGCATCATTTAATGGGATACGTGTTTCGGCAAAAGCAACGCTTTCATACTCTTTTGGGACAAATTGATCACGAGATACCACATCAAATACATCTAAAACCCGTTGGTTTAAAATATTCCACGGTCTTAACATTTGCTGAACCATATTCGTACGAGCTTGCTGGATTTTTTGTTCGTTATCTAACATTTTCCCACCTTTCCAAAAAGTCTTTTCTTTAATCCAATAACCAAATAATCATGACATCATAACACCATTCAAAAAATCCTTAAAATTATTAAACAACAAGACTTGCAAGCACTCACGGGAAAAACTAAACTAATGGCGCACCACATCTTTTGTCCTAATCCCTGAAGGAATAATGCATGTTTAAAAATATCTCTCTTCAAGACTTTGATCCGGCACTTTTTAATGCTGTTGAGCAAGAAAACAAACGTCAACAAGATCATATCGAATTGATCGCTTCAGAAAACTACTGTTCACCGCTTGTAATGGAACTTCAAGGTTCACAACTTACAAACAAATATGCAGAAGGTTATCCTGGTAAGCGTTACTACGGCGGTTGTGAATTTGTTGATATCGCTGAAGATCTTGCAATCGAGCGTGCAAAACAGCTCTTCAATGCAGATTATGCAAACGTTCAACCACATTCAGGTTCACAAGCAAACGGCGCAGTATACTTAGCGCTTTTAAATGCTGGCGATACTGTTTTAGGTATGAGCCTTGATCACGGTGGTCACTTAACACACGGTGCGAAAGTAAACTTCTCAGGTCGTACTTATAATGCTGTGCATTACGGCGTGAACAACGAAGGTTTAATCGACTACGACGAAGTAGAAAGATTAGCGCTTGAGCACAAACCAAAAATGATTGTTGCAGGTTTCTCTGCATATTCAAAAACTTTAGACTTCAAACGTTTCCGTGAAATCGCAGATAAAGTAGGTGCTTACCTCTTTACAGATATCGCTCACGTTGCAGGTTTAGTAGCGGTTGGTTTATACCCTAACCCAATCGAATATGCGGACGTTGTAACAACAACAACTCACAAAACACTTCGTGGTCCACGTGGTGGTTTGATTCTTTCTAAAAACCGTCCTGAGCTTGCGAAAAAATTAAACTCAGCGATCTTCCCTGGAATTCAAGGTGGTCCTTTAATGCATGTTATCGCTGCTAAAGCGGTTGCATTCTTAGAAGCACTTCAACCGGAATTCAAAGAATATCAACAACAAGTAATCACGAATGCTAAAACAATGGCTCGTGTATTCCAATCACGCGGTTACAAAATTGTTTCTAACGGAACAGATAACCACTTGATGCTTGTAGATTTAATCGATCGTGGTTTAACAGGTAAACAAGCAGACGAAGCTTTAGGTCGCGCAAATATTACTGTAAACAAAAACTCAGTACCAAACGATCCACAATCTCCATTTGTAACTTCAGGAATCCGTATCGGAACACCTGCAATTACAACTCGTGGTTTCAAAGAAGCACAATGTGACCTTCTTGCAAACTGGATTTGTGATGTATTAGACAACATCGAAGACGATTCAGTGATTGATCGTGTTGCGAACAATGTTGTTGGTCTTTGCGATAAATTCCCAGTTTACCCAGCTTCAGTAATCTAATGTTAGATTTCAATTTTCTAATCTCTCAATAGATTAGAACGTGATGCATCATCAATCTAAAAAACGCTCATGATTTTATCATCGAGCGTTTTTTTATCATCTTTTTCCAAGCTATAAACATCTATCAAAAGTCTTGCAACCATATTACTTTCAAATAGTTAAACAAAAACACTCAAGTTATTCCAAAAATATCTTCAAGTTACCCTGAGAGATATCCACAGAAATTGTGCATATCTTTTAAGTTATCCCTAGGTAAGTATTAAAATAACTAGATGAATACTAAATATATGCAATAGCTCGCATTGGAGAGGCTGAACCCTGTTTTATTTTAAGAGGAAAAGCCATAAAAAGGAATTCACCCTTGAGGTCGCTCAAATGTGCTAAATTCTCAATAATGGGAATTCCTGCACCTAATAAAACTTGGTGAGCTGGATGTGTTCCATCATTTTCAAAAGCGTCTAAAGCCATAGCATCTGTACCAACCGCTTTAACACCCTTAGATTGCAAATACATCGCCCCATCTTTAGATAAACCTCGCCAATCTACCATAAATTTTTGATGATCAGGTTTCAGACCCCAGTATTTCTCTTGCCCCGTATAGAAACAGACGATATCATCTTTTTGAACAGAAATATTTTCTTGCTCCCATTCCTGAATAAGGGTTTTAGTAGCAACCCCATTATCTGGCAGATTTGATATATCTATCACATATGCCCTCCCCACCAATTGATCCAAAGGCATCTCATCAATATTCCAACCATTTTTTATAAAATGACTTTGTGCATCCACATGTGTTCCACAGTGCTCACCTAAGATTAATTGATTTAAATAGGAAACATCCTTTTTCTCTAAGGAATCAACTTCATTCTGATAAAATTTAGGATGAGTAAACCATACTGGCATTCCTTCTTCTAAACTATGACTCAAATCTATAATTGAATACTTATTAAGTAGAGATAACAAACTATCCATAATGCCTCCTATTAGATGGCTTAATGACTGTTTCTTTCAGAAAATAAAGAGGAATTAAAGCTAATAAAATAATAATAGTAATAACAATATAATGAGTCGAAAATCCATAGTTCAAAATTATCCATCCCGCAACCGGAGCAACAATGAATCCAGCAACCCCTAATGCAATGCCAATCATTAATCCCATACTAGATGCGGCGGCCTGAGGCGCTGAGTCAATCAATGTTGCGTAAATCACTGGAAATGGTGAATTTCTAAAAATTCCCCAACAAATAAGGATAATCCATGCACTAGTAGCAGATACAATAAAATTACATGCTATTGAAGCTATGACCCAACCTACCGTAATAATAAATAAAGCTCCCTTTCGCCCTTTCTTATCAGAATAACTACCCCAAAAAATTTGACCTATCCACCCTGTAATTCCTGATGCTCCTGATATTACAATAGCTTCAGCCAAATCCAAGCCTACATTTTTAGTAAGTTGAAGTGTCAAAAAAGTTGCTATTCCTAATTCAGCCCAAATGAAAATAAAAAATAAAATAATAGCCATAAGACAATTTTTGTTTTTTAAACAATTTAATCCTGTCTTTAAAGACTCCATAAAAGAGATCTTCACGGGCTCATCCTCTTCTATAGGAACCGTTAAATGGTTATCCTCTATCCATTGATAAACTTCGGCTTGCTTTTTCTTTGTAGCAATCACTAATTGAATAATAATAATCGGGACACCTAACAAAGGAATTACTAAAAAAACATAACGCCATGCTTCATCAGGATTACCTATAGAAAAAACTGTAACAATATATATCGTTAATCCAATCAGTAATGGTCCAATAAACTGGCCTAAAGGAAACCCTGTATGATGTAATCCAATTGCAAATCCACGATTTTCTTTTTGCCACCATTCACTAACTAATGCAACATTAATAGGCTCAGATCCCCCGCTTCCAAACCCCATAACTACACGCAATACTTGAAATCCTAATAAGGTCTTGCTGAATGCAGTGAGAACACCGGCGACGATTTCAATTAATACTGCAAAAACCCAACTATAAGCTCGCTTATATCCTTTACCGATATAATCGGATATGAAACTTAATATTAATGCTCCTAAAAAAGTTCCAACAAAACTTAATGAATTTAAAAATCCTGCTTGGACTTCTGTTAAATCAAACTCTTTCATAATTGCTGGCATTAACGCCGGCAATATTAGGCGATCAATAGAGTTCATTAAAATGGCTAATGTCGTTATCCATAGCATCCACCATGATATAGGGTGTGCTTTTGGGATATTCAGTTTAAGTTTCATATGCTTCTCCTCAATCCATTGATATTGACAAGGAAACTGCTGAGTATTATTAATAGATTCCTCTAACGATAAAACTATATTAATCCCACAAGGTTTAAGACACCTTTAAAAATAATATTTTTTATAAAAGACCCCAAAGAATAATTCTCAACACATCCAAGTCCCTACAAAAATTAACTCTTAATATTTTTGACAAGTCTTTCATAGAAAAACGCATAAATAACTACTATAGAAAAACAGAATAACGGCAATATATATGAAAATGCGGTTCCCTGACTATCTGCCACAACTCCCATAATTGCTGGCATAATAGCCCCACCAACAATTGCCATAATCATACATGAGCTCCCAATCTTAGTACGTGAGCCCAAATTTTTAACCCCCATCGCAAAAATAGTTGGGAACATAATGGATATAAAGAAAAACGTTGCGATTACAGCAATTACTGAAATATAAGGAATTTCCAAAACAGTTAATACCATCATTACACAACAAGTTAAACCATATAAAGCTAACATTTTACTAGGTTGGAACTTTGTCATTAATCCTGTACTAATAAAACGACCTAGCATTAAACATAGCATTGCGATAGAGAGAAAAAATGCTCCATTTTGGCTAGAAGCATTGGGCCAATTTTCAACAGCAAGATTAATAAAGAATGCACCTATCCCTACTTGTGCAGCAACATAAAAAAACTGTGTAATCACGCCAAATACAAATTCTTTATGTTGAAAAAGAGGTTTGTTATGTGCAATTGAATCCAACTCCTGTTCATTGTCTCTAAGATCTGGGAGCTTCGTTTTTGCAAATAAAAATATCAATAAAATCACAAGAATAGCAATAGCTATATAAGTCATCATCACTGCTGACTCACTTGAATTTGTACTTTCTACAATCTGTTCCCCAGATTTAAAAAAGAGTAATCCTCCTATTAATGGTCCACAAAACTGCCCTAAACCATTAAATGACTGAGATAGGTTTAATCGTGTCTCTGCAGTCTTAGGGTCTCCCAAAGCTGTTGCATACGGGTTCGCAGCTGTTTCTAAACATCCTAATCCTAATGCTAGAACAAATAATGCAAAAAGAAAGACATAAAAATTGCCAATTGAGGTCGCTGGAACAAATAATAATGCTCCTACGGCATATAACACTAATCCAAGAATAATCCCGCTTTTGTACCCTCTCTTTTCCATGATTAATCCGGCAGGAATAGCAACAACAAAATATGCCCCAAAATATGCAGCTTGTACTAATCCTGATTGCCCCTTACTCACATTCAGTGTTTCTTGGAAATGTTTATTTAAAACATCCATTAAGCCATAAGATAATCCCCACATAAAAAATAATGAGGTTACCAAAATAAATGCCAAACGATACTTAGGATCTGTAATTCTCTTCTTTATCTCACCCATATTTATCTCCTTGTTATATTTTATTGTTTTTGTAGGTCAAAAATTTTATTCATTTGTACCCATTTCTCACCTTCTCTAGCCCAAGGGGTGGCAACTTGGTACTTCCACATTTCTTTCTCCCACTTCTCATTAATAGGATTATTTTTAGCTATTTGACGAGCTTTCTCTGGATGATATTCAGAATTAACATCCATAATCATGAACAAACGATTTCCAATCCTCCAAATCTCCATTTGTTCAACTCCCATCATCTTGATCTGTTCTACGATCTCAGGCCAAATCTTGTGATGTGCCATCTCATACTCAGCAATAAGCTCTGGATCATCATGTAAATCTAATGCTTGGCAATAACGTTTTATTGTATTCATAGTGTGATAGCCCGATCTAAATGAGTATAACCACCATCAGAAAACACCCACTGTCCTGTTGTATGAGATGCTAAAGGAGATAATAGAAATACTGCCGTATTTCCCATCTCCTCAACTGTTGTCATTCTTTGATCTAGGGGAATATTTTTCGTAATACTTTGTAATTTTTCTTCAGCATTAGGAAATGATTGAATCCACTTCTGATATAACGGAGTCCATACTTCAGCCGGAACCAAACAATTACAACGGACACCATCTTTGGCATATGATGCAGCCCACTCTCTAGTTAAAGATAATTGTGCACCTTTTGCAGCCGTATAAGCACTCGTTCCACCTTGTCCTGTTAAGGCAGTTTTAGAACTAACATTTAAAATGGATCCTTTAGTTTTTTTTAACTCTCCAATACAGTAGTGAGCCATCGTAAAATAATGAATAAGATTTTTATCTAGCGACTCTCTAAAACTTTCAGGAGATCCCTCTAAAGGAATACTATCATTCGCTCCCGCACAATTTACTAATCCATCTATCCGTCCAAACTCCTGAATCACCTTCTCAATTTCTTGTCGGATTCCTTCATCGTTATTCGTTAAATCTATGAGTACCACTTTTGTTTTAGGTTGCAGATCATAAATAATATCGCTAACTTCAATAGTAGGTTTACTTCTCCCAAAAATAACCGGTATTCCTCCCTCTCGAGCAATCGCAACTGAAATCCCCCCCCCAATTCCTGACCCTCCTCCTGTTATAATAAATACTTTATCTTTTATTTTTAAATCCATATTAATCTCCTCCATATTATTATTTTTATAGTTTATAAACCCGGCAAGCAACATTCCCCATAATTGATGCCTGCTCACTTAAGGTAAGATCTGCAATAGTAGTTTCAATTAAGTCATAAACATTCTCATAAGTTCCTCCTAATTGACAAACAGGCCAATCAGAGCCAAACATTAATCTATCTGGGGAAAATACCTCTATTGCATGATCAATAAAAGGATAGATATCCTCTGACACCCAATTAGTCTTTGCTTCTGTTACCATTCCGGATAATTTGCAAAATACGTGTGGTAAACTTGCCAACTCCTTTAACTCTTTTCGCCATCTTTGTGAGTTATTGTTTGCGATACTTGGTTTCCCTAAATGATCTATAATCAAAGGAGAGTTATCATGTTTCTTACAAAAGTTGATTGCGGCCTTAAGATCCTTTTCATAGCATAAAACTTCATACAAATACCCAGATGCTAAGAGCTTTTCGATACCTTGATTAAATTTCTCATCTTCAAAAAATGCTGACGGATTATGTTCATCTTGAATCAAATGACGAAATCCCTTCATTTTTGTCTTTTGATAAAAATCTAATTGTTCAGCTAGCTCTTGACTACGAATATCTACCCATCCTACAACGCCTTTAATCCATAAATACTCTTCAGATAAGTTTAGTAAAAATTGATTCTCTTCTAGATTCTGTCTTGCTTGAACGGCAATAACCCCATCTATTCGATAGGTTTCTAAAGTAGCTTTAATATCCTGAGGAAGGACATTCCTCTTTAACTTTGGCATCTCATTACTAATCCAACCATAATGAGCGGCATCATAAATCCAATAATGTTGATGACTATCGATTCTCATCACTCAGCTCCTGTCAGTCTATAAAGATGTATTGCGTTTCCAAAACATAAAATCAAACTGTTCTAACTCATCTGATTTAACTTCGTATTCTCCACTGGCTGTTTGAATAATTTTTTCTAACAATTCATCAGCGACTTTATCAAGAGAAACTCCTTCAATCACATCTCCACAGTCAAAATCAATCATATCTGACATTTTTTGAGCGACCTTACTATTCGTCGCAATTTTAATAACTGGTGTAATAGGATTACCGGTGGGGGTACCTAACCCTGTAGAAAATAAAATAATATTAGCACCTGCAGCAACTTGTCCCGTAACAGCTTCAACATCATTGCCGGGAGTGCATACTAAAGATAACCCTGAATCTGGCATTAACTCCCCGTAATCTTTAACCGCAATAATCGGTGCAACTCCAGCCTTTTTTGCAGCTCCTGTAGATTTAATTGCATCAGTAATTAATCCATCTTTAATATTCCCTGGACTCGGATTATCAGAAATAGATGCTCCTTCAAAGTTTGCAACCTTCTCATAAGATTCCATCAAAGATAAAAATTTCTCTTTATCCGCTAAATCTATACAGCGTTCTAAAATATTTCCCTCAGCTCCACATAGCTCAGGAAACTCTGCCAAACAACTACCGCCTCCTAAAGACACAATGCGGTCAGAAACTATTCCCATTACAGGATTTGCGGAAATCCCAGAAAAGCCATCAGACCCACCGCACTTTACGCCTAACTTTAATTTAGATAAAGGCACGTCCACTCTTTCAATTTGATTCACTGACTCTAAATAACCAAATGTTTCTTCAAGAGCTGTGTTCATCATCTCTTCTTCACTTGACCATTCTTGTTGACGATAAATTAATAGAGGCTTATTAAAGGTTGGGTTAACCTCTCTGAGCTCTTCTTTAAAGATATTTATTTGGGCTTTTTCGCATCCCAAACTAAAGACAGTTACCCCAGATACATTGGGATGATCTGCATAATCTGCTAATATCCGGCATAATGAACGAGCATCATAATCTGTGCCACCACAGCCGCTATTGACTTGTACTGCTCTGATTCCATCAATATTAGAATAAACTCTATTACCTTTAAAAGATTGATTTTCTGTACCAAGTAAACGTCGTGTGATATTAGAATAGTCAACAGTTCCATAACCTAAAGGAATTGATAAAGCCTCTTGTAACTTCAATACATTTCTATTTTCACAAAATACAAGAGGCATAATCAGCCAATAATTACGTGTACCTACACGTCCATCAGTTCGGACATATCCCTTAAATGTTCTTCTATCCCATTTTTCTACATTAGGAATAGTCCATTCGTAATATGCCTCATTATCTAAACTAATAGGTGCGGCATAATGAATGACATTATCAGTAGTGATAACTTCGCCCTTTTGAATAGGGCTCAATGCTTTACCAATTGGGACCCCGTACATATATAAAATATCACCAACGGATAGATCTTCAGTCGTAAATTTATGTTTTGCAGAAACATCTGTTACTAACAGATAATCCTTTCCATCCCAAGTCACAATACTATCTTTGGAAATATCTGTTAATGCGACGATTAAATTATCTTTATTATCTATTTTTAAAATTTTATTCATAAGATTTCCTCATATCACTCTCTTAGATACTAAGTAGATCTTATTTTTTTACTATGCATTTCCTACCAAAAACTATGCAAATAATATTAAATACGTTTAAATAATAAAGTCTGTTAGACATTCATGATGCTTAACCAAATATAGAATAGATCTCCCATCTTCAATTAATATTAGATTCCATGAAATATTTTTTAAATGACATTTGTCATAGATATTTAACTCTAACCGAGTTAGCTTTAGTTTCTGTCAAGCCTCATCATTAAAATAATATTTGAAATACAAACATAGAAGGCTACCATTATTTTTACGATGATATTCTTCTACTCTCTATTTTTATCTCAAATACTCAACAGTCTCTAAAATGGAACAATATTCATGCTAAAATTCACCTTAAAATGGCTTATTCGCTTAATGCTTCTCGGCATGATGCTATTAGCGATTATTCTTATTGCCGGCAATGCTTATATTTATGATCAAGTCAGAAAACTCTCGCCGGATCCTCAAGCTGATTCTGTCATCATTCTCGGTGCACATATTGAAGGATATCCTTTAAGACCGAGTTTAATGTTGCAATATCGTTTAGATAAAGCCATCGAATATTGGGAGCAAAATCCCAACATCACGATTATTACAACCGGTGGAAGAACGGTAGGATATCCACAAAGTGAAGCGGAAGTGATGCAACAATATCTTGTTAGAAAAGGTATTCCTGAAGCGCAAATATTATTAGAAGAAGATTCCACAAGAACAGCGCATCAGTTTATTAATGCAAAAGTGATCAGCGATAATGCCGGAAGATCAATGAAAAATACCGTCATCATCACCAACGATTTTCATCTTCCTCGTGCCATGATCCTTGCAAAACGTTCAGGTCTTGAAAAAATATCAGGCTCTGCAAGTCAAACACCGCAAGATAACGGTTCAAAAATCACCGCCCATATTCGGGAACCTTTGGCTTTACTCAATTCATTCCTATTTGATTGGCCTTAGATAAGATAGAAATAAGCAATCAGTAATAAGCGTCATCTAATATAAGCTATATCTCATGGGTTATTCTCATGGGCTATAGATATGCCGAATGATTAAGATATTTTATTAACCAATATCTTCTGTTTCTTGAAATTCCTTAAGAAGCTTATCAAAAGGTAAATTTCTACCAATAACGACCAATTGGCTGCTCATTTTTTCGGAAGCTTGCCATTCTTCCCCATAATCAAAACCAACAACCTTATAGACTCCTTGAACAATCAGCTTTCTAGATTCATTCGCAATCGCTAGAATCCCTTTATAACGAAGCATATCATTCCCATAACGCTCCACTAATCCCGTCATAAACTCTCCGATAGCATCGATATCTAGAGAATTCCCTTCAAAGAGATAAGATCGAATATCATCATTCCAAGATTTTTGAGCCATGAGTGAAAAACTTCTGGAGGTAATTGTATTTTCCTCTTCTAATTGAAAAGAGATTCTATCTAGCTCTAAATCATCACTCATTTCAAAAGCTTTAATATCCAGCCATAAATCAGAAGGTATCGCCCCAAATGATGCTTCTAAAACTTTTGCTTTCTGATTAATCTGATGTAATCGATTCAATACTTGATCTCTTCCTTCCGAATCAATCCGATCAAGCTTTGTGACAACCAATCTATCCGCAAATCCTATTTGTGCAACTGCTACCCGATGATCATCTAGTTGTTGCATCATATGCTCCGCATCCACCAACGTAATAACGGCATCTAAATAGATATTTTGTTGAATCCTCTCATCCATAAAAAAAGATTGAATAATAGGACCCGGATCAGCTAATCCTGTCGTTTCCAATATTAACCAATCTATCGATAATTGTTTGTTTTCAATCTTATCCAACAACTCATGTAAAGCTTTCGTGAGCTCTCCGCGAACACTACAACAAATACAACCGTTACTCAGTTCTATCAACTCTAACGATTCATTCTTTGCCAATAATTGTGAATCAATATTGATTTCACCAAACTCATTTTCTACAACTGCAAATTTTCGAGTTTGATTGTGTGTTAACAGATAATTAATAAATGTTGTTTTTCCCGCTCCTAAAAATCCCGTTAAAATAGTGACTGGTAACATATCGCTCCTTTACTTCAATGAGAGTTTAAATTGGTAATCCTTATAATTCCAAACTAACAACAACGAAAGCCACCTTTACCACCCTTTCCACCATAACGGGCTTCTTGTCTTTCCTTAAAAAACTCCTCATAACTCATGGGCTCTTGGTCTGGATGATTGAGTTTTACATGTTGAACATAATTATCATAATCGGGAAGTCCCACCATTGAATGCGCCATTTCGCCAAGATACTTCCCAGCTTTTGCTATTTTTTTAAACATATAAATACTCCTTCCTTTTTATATTCACTACTCGTTAAAGCAGAAACCTATCAGGTTCTAATTTCTGACTTCCGGTTTCTACTTTAACGCATCATCATACATAAAGAATCATTATGAATTTTTCACAATATTTTTAGGAAAAGTTTCATAGGGTGTTTCATTTGCTGTTGGTTTAGGATTTTTAAGCGCCACAATCGCTGTTTTAAAGGAATAGAATCCTAATAGCACCACTACCAACATGAAGAATAACGTTAAAATACCATTTATCTGATTATTTAAAATTACCTGCTCGACTTTCTCAACGCTACTAAAAATAGCATTGGAAACAAAAGGAGTTTCAATAAACTGTGCTTTTAATTGAGAGGCCTTTGCAAAGAATCCTACCGCCGGATCTGCAGAAAATGCTTTTTGCCATCCCGCCGTCATTGTACAAATGATCAACCACGCTGTAGGAAATATCACAACCCATGCATGTTTTTGTTGCTTCATCTTATAAAGAACTGCTGCACACAGCATCAATGCAATCGCTGCTAACATCTGATTTGCGATTCCAAATAGTGGCCATAGAGTATTAATTCCTCCTAATGGATCGATCACTCCTTGATAAAGAAAATATCCCCAAGCAGCAACCACTACTCCCGTTGCAATAAGGTTTACCGCCAAAATATCTGTTCTACCCCATTTAGGATTAATAACTGCTAAAATCCCTTGGAACATATATCTTGCAGAACGTGTACCGGCATCTACCGCCGTTAAAATAAAGAGTGCTTCAAATAAAATGGCAAAATGGTACCAAAAGTCCATTTTAATCAATCCACCTAATGCGCCGTGTAAAATCGTTGCCATGCCTATTGCGAGCGTCGGAGCTCCACCTGTTCTAGAAATAATGCTAGGCTCATCAACATCAATCGCTAACTGCTTCAAAACTTCCGGCGTTATTTCAAATCCTAAACTACTTACCGTATTAGATGCTGCAAGTACGACATCTTGTAGACCATCAGGGTTCAAGAATGCCATTGGGCTATTCATTGCGAAATAGATACCCGGATCAATAATAGAAGCACAAATAAGCGCCATGATCGCTACGAAAGATTCCATCAACATGCCACCATAACCAATAAGTGGGGCTTGCGCTTCATTTTCTAACATCTTCGGTGTCGTTCCTGAAGCAATCAGCGCATGGAATCCAGATACAGCACCACAGGCGATTGTAATGAAGAGGAAAGGAAACAGATCTCCAGACCAAACAGGACCGTTATTACCACTTTTTGCAAATTGCGTTAATGCCGGCATTTTCAGCTCTGGCATGACGATGACAATCCCTACAGCAAGTGCAAGTATTGCCCCAATTTTTAAAAACGTTGAAAGATAATCTCTCGGCGCAAGCAGTAACCACACCGGCAATACGGCAGCAATAAAACCATAAATTACTAATGAAATGGTTAATCCTTTTCCTGAAAAATCAAACCAAGGACCAATAACAGAGTCGGCAATATCTTTCCCAAAGACAATTCCTAGAATCAGTAAAATAAAACCAATAACAGAAATTTCCAATACTTTTCCAGGGCGAATATAGCGCATATATACACCCATAAAAACGGCTAAAGGAATTGTAAAGGCTACGGCAAAAGTTCCCCAAGGGCTATGCTCTAAAGCTTTAACGACAATCATAGCGAGAACCGCCAAGATAATAATCATAATCATGAAGCAAGCCACTAATGCAATGATGCCAGGGATTGAACCCATTTCACTTTTAATCAATTCTCCAAGAGATTTTCCATCTCTTCTTGTGGAAACAAACAACACCATAAAGTCTTGAACCGCACCGGCAAATATTACGCCGGCTAAAATCCAGAGCATTCCTGGTAGATATCCCATTTGAGCTGCTAAAACAGGTCCTACTAAAGGTCCTGCTCCTGCAATTGCCGCAAAGTGATGACCAAATAGAATAGATTTACGTGTTGGAACATAATCCAAACCATCATTATATTTATAAGCCGGTGTTAAACGTGTGCTATCTAATTTTAAAACTCGATTCGCAATATAACGGGAATAATATCGATATCCAATTAAATACACACAAATAGATGCCGTTAAAACCCACATTGCATTAATCGTTTCTCCCCGATTTAATGCGATATATCCTAGGCAACTTGCACCAATAATGGCGAAAACCAGCCAAATAAAATGGCTTTTTAAGCCACGAGATGAAGTATTAACCATAAATAGTTCCTCTTAAATAAATAATATAATTCATATAATCAATGAGTTAATAAAAAACACTCATAAAAATACAAATTCTGTTGCCATTTAGATTAAAGAATTACTTGTAAAGGAATTTATAGCGACTGATATATCTCAAGAAAATCTCAAAATAAAATGTTTCAAAAAAACGATAAAATTGACCAAATCATTAAAATAATCACCATCATACTGATAATGAAACATTGAGAAATTAAGATGATGATCTGTTGCCTCAGCAATTTCAAAGCACCTCTTGCGCGATTCTCTAATGATCTCTGAGCTTTCAAACTCTTCATCATTCCCATTGATATGAGCGTTTCATCTAGTTGCGATAAAAGTGGAGCAATATCTTCTCCGTTCTCTTCTTTGTGCAATAAGTGAAGAAATAAACCATAATCTATATTTACTCGTAAATAATGGTAAGTTTGCGCGCTCCAAAGCACGATAGATAGTAATAATAATCCGATTATCATGGGCGCTAAATAACTCGGTGCATTTAATGCCAATGAATTCGATGAACTCAATAGATATGAAAATAATAATAAAAATACGACTGCGATCAATAATCCAAAAAGCAGCATTAAAGATGATGCTCTATTAATCATCTTTCCTTGCTTTAAAAACGTCACTATTACGGGAAGCTTCATTCATCTTCTCCTGATTACAATCCAATCATCTCTAATTCTTTCAAAAGTCTTTGTTGATACACGCTAATCACGACACCTTTTCTCGATTGTAAAATCAATTGCAGTGCCATTTCTAAGGTATGATTTTCATATATCATCAAATAGCTGGCGATAGCTGTTGCGCTGCGGGAATATCCTAATGCACAAAAAACAAATGTCTTACCCTGCCGTAATGCTTGATGAATGGTCATGGCTGAATCTCGGCATTCTTGTACAGAAAGTGCCGTCATATCTAAACAGTAATTCGGATAATAATGAGCAACCTCTAATGAGAAAGGAATTTCAACGCAACAATCAACTGCCGAAGAAAACTCCGTAATTCCCGCTTGTTTTCTCGGCATTGCACCAAGATATAATCCTTCAATCACTCGATCATATGCCTGATTATCTCTTGTCCAAATCCTAGCGTTTAACTTTGCCACCAAAATATAAGGAAAAAATAGAATCCCATTCGTCAGTTGATATCGTCCATTTGATTCTTTAGGAAACCCATTTTTCCCAAATATTGCGTAATTGAAGCTAACGAGTAGAAATGAGAAAGAAATATAGAGCAACCAGAGATAGATGCTTTGTAACCAAAGGGCTATTGATAAAGCGAGCGCACTAATCCCAAAATACAACAATGCCCATTTCCATCGACACGGCCAGCGATACGGTTTTTTCTGCCAAAGTTGGTTTAAAGGAGATTTTCGATCTGCCGGAAAACACCAAATCGCTAACGATCCTGCCAAAACTCCTGCGGGAATATCAATGAAATGATGTTGCCATGTGGTTAAAACAGAGACGCCAATTAACAGCGCCCAAATATGCATCAACCACTGCCATCGCCGCGGAACTATTTTGTTATAAAAAACCCACAGAATGACTAATAGGGAGATATGAAGCGATGGCGCTTGATTATAAGGAAGATCAAACTTCATTAATTCATCAAACCACCAACCAAAGAAACCCCCGATTTCCGGACGAAGCGTAATATTAATTTGTTGTAACGGCACCAACAAAAAGCCAAGAACACAGATGATTTGTACTGAAAACAGCTGTTTTAATAACGTTTTCAATTGCCGGAGATTGCATGCTAATAAAACCGCTAAACCATACAGCAAATTTTCAGACCAATAAGGAATAATCGTCCAAGGAATTAAAGGAATGTTTGATTCCCACGCAAACATCACGTGAGGAATCACTTCATTCTTCGCACGAAGTAACGTCATTTGATTGGCAAAATTATAGGTAACATAAAAAAAGAGTATGAGCGCACAAAGCCCTGCGATTTTATAAACCCACAATCTTTTTTTAGAACACACTTCCGGCATGATTATAGATCTCGATGATTAAAATCAAGATGACTAGAATTCTTCACAGCAATGGATACTGAAAAGATTCCCCATTCATCAATCAGCATTTTCACCTTAGTAAATCCCGCAGATTCTACTAATTCATCCATCTCTAATTGCGTTCTTCGTCTCATTACCCACTGTTGCCCTTCTCGATGAGACGTGAGCGCTCTTGCAATATATTCTAATTGCGGATGCCAAGGCTGATTGGTATAGATCAGGTAATTCCCTTCTTCCATATTGGCAGATAATCCTGATAACGATTCTTGCAGTAAAGCATTCTCACTAAATAGCTCAAAAAGTCCCGACACAATACTAATGGTTGGTTTTGGCGAAATCGCAACCAGTTCTTCTCTGCTAAACGCATTTCCTTGCTCAAAAAGAGCAATATCAGATAACCCTTTCTGCGCAATTAACGCCGTGCCTTTCTCCACATTGAGTTCGCTATAATCTCGCAATAAAATAGAAGCCGGCTTCTTCGGTATTTGATTCACCGTTTCTAAAACATAGCGCCCATGACCGGCGGCAATATCGAGAATATTGACCTCTTTTCCATCTGCTTGCTGTGTTTCTATCGCTTCTTTTAAAATCTGCTCTAAATGCACTTTTCGCTGACGAATACCGCGCCAGCCAATGGCTTGTAGGTAGAGATAATCCAAATATCTTCCTAGAGCAGTTTCACCGGAAGCTTGATTTCGGTAGACATAATCGAGGGTACTTCCCGAATCAAATCCCGTATCAATTCCCAATTTCACGCCTTCTGAGATCTTTGAAACTGACTTCAAACTCTTCTTCGTGAATGCCCAATAGATCTTTTTGAAGATAGAACGCTCAGGTTTCATCAACGCCATTGCTTCGTCAAAAGTATATCCTTGTTTATCGGCATCTATTAAAGAAGAGGTTTTAACCGGCTGTTGAAAGACTTTTGCAATAAATTTTTCAATTTTTTCAATCGCTAAATGTCGATTCTCTTCTCCGATCGTATCGTGATAAAACCCTTTCATGAGATGAATCTCTTTAAAATCCGAGCTTAATCCTTTGAAAAATTGCATCTGCGGTTTACGTCTAACGACATAATCTGATCCTGAAATCAGGAGTTGCGTTGGTGTATGAATAGATGCGGCATCCGCAACGATTCTTTTCGATGTTTCTGCTAAATCTAATAAAATTCTTGTCGAAATCGGTCTTGCAATTAATGCATCTGAATCAAAACTGATTTGCCGGGTTTTATCATGGGTTAAAAAGCGAGATTTCACATAACTATTCACGAAAAAATTCCCACGAATGTTATACATCAGTTTCAATCCCGGAATTGCAAAAGGCACGTAAAGCTTCACTCTAAAAGCCGGAGATGCCAAAATTAATCCCCGAATCTTCGGCACATAATCATGCACCCAAGTTGCGGCAATGACAGCACCCACACTTTGCGCAATCACAATGATGTTCTCTTCTTTAAGCTGATATTCCTGCAAAATATGGCGATAAAAAGCTTCAGCATCGTGCACCATCCAGCCAAAACTCGGCGCATCTCCTCGTTCTCCCGGAGATTTCCCACAACCTCTAGAATCCCACGCAAAAAACTGATAATCCGGAAGGTTAAGTTCCTCTACAAGATGGGCAATTCTTCCGGAATGTTCATGACCTCGGTGAAAGAGGATAATCGCCTTCCGGTTCGAAGGATCTTCTGATTCATACGAATCTTCTACGCTATGATCGCTCTTATCCATCGACCTCTTATCCACTGACCTCTTATCCATCGACCAATGACGATAAAATAGCGCCTCGCCATCATGACTCATAAATTCTAACTGACTTTCAATTCTCATAAAAACTCCCTACAAGTTGCCGGCAGATATTCCCTTTCGGACTCGATTCACAATGGTATAAATTAGTAATGCGGAAATAATCCAAAGTCCAAAGTTCACGAGGAATGCCGGCAATAGTTTCAAGCCTATCAACAGACTTAATGTTCCAAATACAAATGCTCGATCACTCTTTCCCATCGGTCCGTCATACCGTCTTTCTGCGCCGATCAAAGGTGCCATTACACCGGCATATTCAGATACAATCGCTAAAAAAATCACCGGCAAAATAGCCCACAATTCAATGCCGGGAATAAAGATAAAAATGGCAAACAAAAAGCTATCGGCGATCACATCGCAAAGTTCATTTAAGTACGCACCTAATATAGATTTTTGCGAAAATTCCCTTGCTAACATTCCATCTATGGCATTCAGCGCCATTCGAATAAACATCCACACAGGAATCAACGTTAGAATCCATACAGATGGCAAAATAATAATGGCGATAATCGATATGAATATTGAAGCAAGACACGCAAACAGAGTTACCTGATTCGCCGTAACCCCCCATTGATAGAGATTTTTGACGAAAGGTCTCAAAAGATTCTGAAATTTTGATTTTAATGAATAGATAGAGATCATTTAATAAAACACCATTATTTTAAAATAATATTTTGATAAATATTATCATTATGGCGTTAAATTAATGTCAATCTATGGATGCGCTTCATTCTCGAAACGTTGCAGATCAATAAGGTGTAAAAATAACCTATTGATAACAAACAGATATAAGAACCAGAACGATGAGAGTAATTTAAAACAATCGGGAAGTAAAAAATTATTGAAAAATCAGTTTACGAAACTTTAAATGAAAACTTCACATAAAAACTCTAATTGCATAAATATAGGCTGATTCATGGCTGGTTCGAATGTTTGCATTCTTCTGAATATCCCATGCCAGCGATATCGATCCCTTTGAGCTTATGACATCAAATAGCCATAAAAATAGCATGCAAAAATTCAGTAAAGATCATCTCATTAGGAATCCTTATTTGCATGCAAACAGAGTAGAGATTTTAGGAGCAGGAATATCATATTCATAATGGATTTTATGGGAGAACTATATGGGAAAATCCTATATAAAACCCATTATGAAACATCTTTCCCGCACTACATAAAGAGAAAAGAGAAAAAAGAAAACAATGCGTTAAAAATATATTTTACAGAAACTACTTCACAATTCTCGCTCGGCAACGCAAGCCTTTCAAAGTCACATTCCAGATCTGATCTACGGCTTTTTCCGCTTGATCTCTTGTAACGGCAACATAAGATTGCATTGGGAAAAGGGAGATTTTACCCATATCCGATCCCTGAATACCGCCTCTTGACGTTAATGCACCGAGAATATCGCCGGCGCTGATTTTCGACTTTTTACCTTCGCTAATTTCAATAGTGAGCATTGGTGCAATAAGTGGAATTGCCTTAGATTGTTGCAATTTCGCATAAGAGATTTCGGCTAATTTCTGATCAATATAATCTTCAATCTCTTCCAAACGATGACCTTTTCCGGCAAGGCTTAAACTGACGGCAATCCCCATTTTTCCTGCGCGCCCTGTTCGACCAATTCTGTGAACGTATACTTCCGGATCAAAAGGCACATCGTAGTTAATCACCATTGCTAAATCTTCGATATCTAATCCACGCGCCGCAACGTCTGTTGCCACTAATACTCGGCAACTGCGATTGCTAAAACGGAGTAAAACTTGATCTCTTTCACGCTGATCTAAATCGCCGTGAAGCGCTAAGGTATCAATATCATGATCTTGTAAAAACTCTGCAAGCTCAATCGTTGAAGCAATCGTATTACAAAATACCACCGCCGATTCTGGCTCAAAATGATAGAGCAGATTTAACGTTGCATCCGATTTATCTCTGCCATCTTCTAGGGTTACCACCGATTGCTCGATCTTCGGCGCTTCGCTTGGCGCATCTTCAATCACCACCATTTCTGGTTTATGCTGAATTCTACGGCTAATGGCTTGAATATCTTCTGGATATGTCGCTGAGAAAAGTAACGTTTGGCGTTTTCTCGGCGTATATTCGATAATCTCATCGACTTCATCAAAAAAGCCCATATCGAGCATGCGATCGGCTTCATCTAGCACCACAACTTTCACATGAGAAAGATCTAATGTTCGGCGCTCTAAATGATCTAATAATCTTCCCGGCGTTCCGACAGCAATATGTGGCGCATGTTGCCCCATTGCGTGAATCTGTCTTTTAATCGGCGTACCGCCGCAAACCGTTGAGATCTTCAGGTTCGGAATATAACGTCCTAATCGGCGAAGCTCTTTACTAACCTGATCCGCAAGTTCCCGTGTTGGGCAAATAATCAAACTTTGCGTCGTAAACTGTCTTGCATCAATGGTTTCAAGCAAACCAATTCCGAAAGCCGCTGTCTTTCCACTTCCCGTTTGCGCTTGCCCCAAAAGATCTCGGCCTTTTAAAATCGCCGGCAAACTTGCGGCTTGAATCGGCGTCATCGCAACATATCCCAAATCCTGAAGATTCGATAATTGCGTTTTAGGAAGAGCTAAACTTGAAAATTTTTGATTCGACACGGTATTTTTCTCTGATATATCAATTAAAAAGGGTTGAGAAAATGACTTTCACATCATTTCTCAACCCTTGAATAGTACGCTATTTTCACGCGGTTGACGATTTAGATTTTTCATCACTCTTTTATGGTGATGTCGGTTTAAGTAAGTTTTTCACACAACAAAAGCTGATATGTAGCTGGTTCGAATGTTTGCATGCTTATCAATATCCCGTGCCAGCAATATTGATTCTTTTAAGGTTATTAAATTGGTTCTAAAATATCCGAAAACCTTAATCTCTCCAAACCGTTGGCAAAATAAAGCCGTTATATAGCGGTTCATTTTTAATATATGCTTCATATTCTTTCGATTCATACGCCGCTTTCAGAGCTTTTGCCCATGAGGTATCTTGGTCTTCCCCGCGAATAGAGATAATGACTACATGTTCCGCCGGCGTTTCTTCGATCACTAATGCATCTGTCATCTGTAAACCGGCATTAGCAACGTAGTTTCCGTTAATGACGGCAAAGTCTACATCTTCCAAAATACGAAGTCCTAACGCAGGATCGAGAAATAAGACTTTTACGCCATTTAATGATTTGATATCTCTTTCACTAAAGTTAGAAATCTCGCCATCCAATACTTCTACCCAACCGATATCTTCTAGGATTCTTGCCGCTCTTTCGGCATTCACAGGATCATTTGGAATCGCAACCGTCATGCCGGCTTTCACATCAGACAAGGATTTGTGTTTATTAGAACGAAGGGATTGTGGCGCACTTGCGGTATCCACAAGTTTTACCATATTCATGCCGAGCTCTTTATTCATCTCTTCCATATAGGCAATACTTTGGTGCCCTGCAACATCGATGGATTTATCTTTCAATGCCGGATTGATCTGCATGTTTTGCGATAAAATTTTCACCGTTACATCATAACCATCGGCCTCTAAAATCGGACGAATGCCCTTTTCAAATTGCTCGGCATAAGTTGAAGGACCAAATCCTAAAACAACCGTTTTATCGGGATCTTTTCCATCTCCGCAAGCGGTTAATAGTAATGTAGCGCCCACTAAAAGTGCATATTTTAAAGATTTCATATTGTTTCTCCTCTGCGTGATTTGAATGCTTATATCATATTGATTGTTAGTGATATTTTTTATAATTGAATCATTGAATACTGGAATTGATTTGAATAATAGAATGAATTTACGAAGCCTCAATGGCATCTTTACAGGCTGATGCATCGCTGGTTCGAATGTTTGCATTCTTCTGAATATCTCGTGCTAGCAAGATGAAGGCTTTTAAAGATTGTTAAACTAAAAAACGACATTTTGTATAAAGTACGCCACAAAAAATTGGGCGTGAATAAAGAGATTGCTTAGCCCTCATCGGCTAAACAAACCCTCATATTTATCTGATAATCAACAGCTTTAGAACGAAAACGTCTTTCTGGTAAGAATGTCTTTCTAGTAAGAAGGCTTTTAAAATCAGCTTAAAACCATCAATTCAAACTACACTAAAACTTCTTTCGCGAGATTGGTGTAAACCATATCTTCCATCGGTGGATTGTGTAATCCTGCACGAACATCACGGTAAATTCTAGAAAGTGGATGCTTTTGCGATAAGCTTCTTGCGCCCACAATGCGCATGGCAATATCCACAACTTGAAGCGCATTATTCACAATTGCTACTTTGACGGCGCTGAGTTCACTGCCCATTTCCCTACGAGTTTCTGCATCGGCTTCATCCCATTTTTGAGAAACACCAAAGAGGAAATATTCCATCTCTAATAATTTCACACGAATCTGCCCGATTTTTTGCTGAACTGTTGGGAATTGCCCTACCGTTCCTGTCATTGCATTGGAAGAGTAACTATTAGCGAAATTGAGCGCTTCTTCATAAGCTGCTACCGATAATCCGAAATAGACTGCCGGAATATGTAATAACCAACCCTGTGGATCTTTTTTCCCCGGCGTTAAGTATTGCGCTAAATCTTCATCTCGAACTTCTACATTCTCTAAAATGAGATCATGGCTTCCTGTTGCCGACATCGCAATGGAATCCCATGTTTCTTCAATAGAAACGCCGGGAAGCTCTCGTTTTACTAAGAAACTTGCGACTTTGTCGGAACCATCAATGCCGGCACTTACGGCGATATAATCCAAAACAGGAGATAATGTCGTAAAGGTTTTTCTACCATTAATAATCCAACCATTTTCTGTTTTTACGGCAGTTGTTTCAGGTCTTCCACCTCGTGTCGGACTTCCTGTTGCCGGCTCTGATGCGGCATTATTAATCAGTGCACCTTTTGCTAACACATCTTTCGCAAACGCTTCATACAGTTTTGCATCCCAATGATCACTTTCCCCTAAATGCTTACTGATGCCCATGTGCCAGCCGATTGCTAATCCTGTTGAGCCATCATTTTTAGCAATTTCAGATTGTAATCTCAGCATTTCACTCAGTGAAATCCCAGCGCCGCCGAGCTCTGTTGGAATGGTTAATGCCGGAAAGTTTACAGCTCTTAAATCTGCATAATTTTCTAAAGGAAATGTTCCATCAAGATCATGCTGATAAGCTCTTTCTCTAAAGGCTTTCGCAATATTTCTAATCGCATCTAAACGTGCTTTTGAATCCATTTCTACAATATTCATAACTTTCTCCAAGCTGAGTTTTACTACTACACGTGCAATCACGCATATTTTAAAATAATTAACCGATGATTATTAACAGATGTAATTAGGGGAACAAATAATGATAATGGCTGAAGAAACTCGCCACTGAATGAAACGAATGTAGGAATCCAAAATCTCTTTCATAAACTAAATTCTCAAACTAGATTCACAAATCATGTTCATAACATGAAGGATTCCTACATTACCTTGTCATTATTTTGTCTTCTTCAAGTGCTGAGAGAGGAATATACGCTATCAACACTTGAAATAGTTGCTCTATTTTGCGGTATCCATTAGTGATAACGTTTTGCCAAGAAGTTACCGAGTGATTGAATTGCTTGAACAATCACGACTAAAGAAACCACCGTGTAGAACATCGCAACGCTATCGAAACGTTGGTAACCGTAGTTCAGCGCTAAATCTCCAATACCGCCGCCGCCAACTGCGCCTGCCATTGCCGTTGCTCCCACTAAACCAATAGTTGCCGTTGTGAAGTTTAAAATGAGTGAGCCTCTCGCTTCCGGCAATAAGAACTTGCAAATAATTTGAAAAGTCGTTGCGCCCATAGAGTTTGCTGCTTCTACAATGCCGTGATCTACTTCTAATAGTGAACTTTCTACTAAACGTCCGATAAATGGCGAGATGTAGATAATGAGTGGCACGATTGCCGCTGAAGTTCCGATAGATGTTCCGACAACCATTCTCGTAAACGGAATAATTGCGACCATTAAAATAATAAATGGCAGAGAACGAACGATATTGACAACGATGTTTAAAACTTTATAAAAGACCGGCGACGCTTCAATACCGCCGGGGCGTGTTAATACCAAGAGAATGCCGATAATCGAACCTAAAATCGTACCGATTACTAAAGAAACACCGACCATGACAAATGTTTCCCAGCCAGCTTGTAAAAACTGTTCAAGCGTTACTTGGGTTTTGAATGTTTCTGTATACCATTGCCACATGATTATGCTCCTTTTCTTGCCGTATTTTGATCTGATTTAGTTGCTTCGTGCGTGACACGAACGCCGTGGAAACGTAAAAATGCGATTGCTTCTTCCACTTTTTGAGGTTCGCCCGTCATCTGTACAAACGTGCTTCCTAAGATATTGCCCTCAATCTCAATCATGTTGGCAAAAAGAATATTGATGACAACATTCCCTTTTAAAATTAATTCATTAATCACAGGCTCTTGCGCAGATCGTCCTAAGAACTCAAAGCGGTAGATATCTTTTAATGTTGGATCATCTAAGTTTTGTAATACACGCTCCGGAATAGAATCGCCGATGACTGTACGTACAAAGCTCTTTGTAGTTGGGTTTTGTGGATTGCCGAAAACATCAATGGTTTTACCGGTTTCAATCACTTCGCCTTTTTCCATCACGGCAACTTTATTACAGAGATATTCCACCACTTCCATCTGATGCGTCACCATCATAATCGTCACGCCTTGCTCTTTATTGATCTTTTTCAAAAGGTCTAAAATCGCAATAGTTGTTTGTGGGTCAAGCGCTGAAGTTGCTTCATCACAGAGCAAAATTTTTGGATCATTCACGAGCGCTCTCGCAATCCCGATTCGCTGTTTTTGTCCGCCAGATAACTCACGTGGATAAGAATTTCGCTTATCAGGAAGCTCGACAAACTTTAAGAGCTCATCCACTTTCTGGTGAATTTCACTCGCAGAATGATTACCATTTAACGTTAATGGCAGAGCGATATTCTCCGCAACCGTTTTGGTTTCTAGCAAGTTAAAGTGTTGGAAGATCATGCCGATATTTTTCTTCGCTAAACGAAGCTCCTTCGGCGTATAGGTAGAAAGATCTCGTCCGTCAACAATCACTTTTCCGTGACTTGGGCTTTCGATATCATTCACAAGACGAATCAAGGTACTTTTGCCGGCACCGCTGTAACCGATTACACCAAAAATATCACCTTTCTCAATATGCAAACTGACATCTTTTAACGCTTCGGTTTCAACGCCGTTACGTAAATATGTTTTATAAATATGTTCAAATTGAATCACAGGGTTTTCTCCGTTTATAGATTTTTTGCAAGGACGTTGGTTTTGAAGATGTGGACATCGAAAGACACATTGCCAACATTCGCATCATGGATAAGTTCATTATTTTACACATTTTTCATCAACTCCTTACGCTCTGATAATTGTTTCTACTTCTTTGGGTAAAATACAATTTCAATTGTTTAATCTTTTGGGTTTGGTGCAACAGCTCGTATAATAAAACATACATCGCATACAAAAACAATATGTAATTTAAATTATTTTGTAAATAGACCGTTAAAAGAGCGTTAAAAGAACGTTCAAGATGCAATAAAACCATCTCTTAACAATAGTGAAAATCCATATAATTGATCATTCCCCAATATTTCCTCAGCTACAAGGCGAAAATATACACTGGTATTTCAAACAGATAATTACATGACAAGCATGAATATCAATCTTCAAAAAACTTACTGTCATTATCTTTTTCAAATAATCACTTAAACCGCATTTTCAACTCATCATAAAAACAAAAACCTACTCAATGAGTAGGTTTCTAATATTTCATGAATAATTATTTCCGGTAAGCTTTCAAAACGGCCGGAATTTGATTGATACGATCTAATAATCGGCTAAGCTGATCCACATGTTTAATCTCTAGCGTAAAGCTGATTGATCTTGTATCTGCACTCTCTTTTTTCATATTCATATTGGTGATTTTCAAATGTTCTGTCGATACTAATTGTCCGATCTCTTGCAACAGATCCACATTCGCATACGCCAGCACATGAATATCTGCTTCTACCAAGCGCTCATCGCTACTTCCCCAATCCACATCAATGCCCCGTTCGGGATTTTGCTCAAGCATATTTTGATAGTTCGTACAATTGAGACGATGAATCGTTACGCCTCGATTTAACGTGATATAACCGCCGATCAAATCTGGTGGTGCCGGCTTACAGCAAGTGGCAATGGACGTTAATAATTTCCCCATGCCTTTCACTTGAATCCCGCTCTGCGTCTTTTTCGTCTGCGGACGCACCATCAGATCAGGGTCAAAGTTATTCTTTGGTTTTTCTCCCGGCAATCTTGCAATAAGCTGTGCCATCGTAATATCGCCGGAGCCAATATTCGCATAAAGATCATTGAGGCTTGTGCAATGGAGCTTACTCGATAATCGGCGTAACTCTTCTTCGCTTAGACGAATATTGAGCCTTGAAAGCTCCTTTTCCACCATGAGTTTTCCGGCATTTAAGTTACTTTCAATCTCTTGCGCTCTAAACCAAGCCCGAATTTTCGATCTTGTTCGGCTCGATCCCGTATATCCTAAATGGGGCGACATCCAATCACGGCTAGGATTCGGCACTTTTCCGGTGAGGATTTCTACCACATCCCGATTTTGCAGAACGTACGTTAACGGCACAATCGCACCATTGACCTTTGCGCCTCGGCAACGATTACCTAATCCCGTATGAATTTTATAAGCAAAATCTAATGGCGTGGCTCCAGCAATCAGCTCTAACGGTTCTCCTGCCGGCGTCATCACATAGACATTTTCGTTGAAGATCGATTCTTCCGTAATCTGCTCTTCGCCCTCTTCTAGCGCACGATCTAAATGCTCACGAAGCCAGTTAAGGTCCGCCTGATCAATACTTGTGCCACGACCTTCTTTATATTTCCAATGCGCCGCAACGCCTTTTTCGGCATCGTTGTGCATTTTATGGGTTCTGATCTGCACTTCTAACGTCAAATCTTGTGGCGCTAATACAACCGTATGTAACGATTGATAACCATTGGGTTTTGGATTGGCAATATAATCATCAAACTCTCGTGGAATCGGCACCCAAAGCTCATGAATCATGCCTAAAACCGCATAACAATCAGCAGTTGTATCTACTAAAATTCGTACCGCGCGAATATCGTAAAGCTGTTCAAAGCTTAAATTCTTTTGACGCATTTTTCGAGCAATACTGTAAATATGCTTCACGCGCCCGCTGACATCGGCGTTGATATGATGCTCTGCCAGTAAATCCTTCAAAGTTTGCACAACATTTGTAATATAGGTTTCACGAATATTACGCTTACCATCGAGCTTTGAAGCGATTTCTCGATAGAAATCTGGCTCTAAAAAACGAAAAGAATAATCTTCCAATTCCCATTTAATGCCGGAAAGTCCTAAGCGGTTAGCAATGGGTGCAAAGATGGTATTGGTATTTTGGGCAATGGCTCTCTGATTATCTTCTTGGGAATCACGCGCATTACGCATAATAATTACTTGATACGCCAGCATGACGACAATGACGCGCACATCTTCGGCAAACGCTAAAAACATCTTCCGCAGGGTTTCCGGAGATTTCTCATAAGAGATATTGCCGGAAGTAAGCTGATTCACAACCCCTAAATATTGGATAAATTTTTGTGTGCCTTCAGGCTGTTCTGCAATTGGAACGCCCAATATAAAGAGAATCAATGCAACTTGTGGCATTGATTCAATATCCAATCGATCTAAGTAGTAAGCGGTTTCTAACGCTATTTTAAATAACGGATGATCCTGATGCTTCATACAAGCTTCAAAATACTCAGGCTTCCACGATTGCTCTTTACTTTGTAGCCACTCAAGAAGAGTGTTCAATGTAATTGACTTCGACACATCTACTTCTCCATCTACTGATCATTATTTTTCTTATAATTCCACCCAATGTGTGATTTTCTTCAGATTTTAATTACGTTCTCGCTATTATACAAACCCGTCATCATTTACTGTAAATTATTTCTTCCAAATTCCCTCTAAGCTCGAGATTCTTTGTACTTCCAACACATTAACATCACTTTACAATACTCATTCTTATAATATCAAGCAAGCTCAAGCCTAACTTCTAGAAAAACAATCTCCCTCAAATCCCACATCATCATGCAATAAAACTTTCACTTATAAACTTCAAATTGATGATTTACAACAAAATAAACGACTTCTATAAAAAAACTAACAATATTTTCAGTAAGCTATGAAGTCCTACTCAAAATCTGACTAATATCAATCACACCATTAAAAAATAAAATATTTAATGTTTGTCACCTATTTTATCTAGATTTTATTATGTAATTATCAATAAGAGATTTGTTAAATATCAGATAATTACAGACATTCACTTAGGATTATTATTGAACCAACATCCCATTGAAATTATGGAAATCTCTTCAAACAGAACTGATCTTATACTATGAAAAAACTGCTTATTCTTATCTTTCTTCTCTTTTCTGCCTCTTTCGCTCAATCGTTTAATTACAGCACACTTGAGCTTCAAGCTAGAAAAGGTCATCTATTTGCCCAAGCTCAATTAGGGGAAGATCTCTATCATGAAGCTTCTTCGCCGGAAGATTATCGCAAAGCGCTTATTTGGCTCGAGAAAGCCGCTCTACAAAATGACCCAGTTTCGCAATATTATCTCGGCGCAATCTACTATTTTGGTTTAATCGATGAAGAAGATAATGAGGAAGCACTCAAATGGTTTCTTCTCTCTGCAGAGCAAGGAGATGTGGACGCTCAATATAAAGTTGGAGAAATTTATTACCAAGGATATACCGGCGAGCCCAATTATGAGGAAGCAAAAAAATGGCTAGAACTCTCCGCTGCACAAGAAAATGCCGCAGCGCAATATAAAATAGGAGCAATTTACTATTTTGGTTTAATTGATGAAGAAGATAACGAAGAAGCGCTCAAATGGTTTCTTCTCTCTGCAAAGCAAGGTGATGATAAGGCACAATATAAAGTTGGAGAGATTTATTACCAAGGACATATCGGCGAACCCAATTATCAGGAAGCAAAAAAATGGCTAGAACTCTCCGCCAAACAAGAAAATGCCGCAGCGCAACATCTTCTTGGAGAAATCTACTACTTAGGTTTAATCGGTAGAGAAAATAATAGAACCGCCTACAAATGGTTTTCAGCATCCGCCAATCAAGGAGATGTAGATGCCGAGTTTCGCTTAGCGGAAATGTATTTCTGGGGTTATGGAAGAAAGATCGATTATCAAGCAAGTTATGAATGGCTGATGAAAGCAGTTGCGCAAGGTGATCTCTCAGCAAAAGGCTTACTAGCGCGCATGTATATTACGAAGAATATGCCGGTCGCTATTGATTATGAAGAAGCATTATATTGGGCAAAAATTGCCGAAGAAAATCGGGATCCCAATGCGCTCGTTGTATTGGCTTACTTATATCGTCACGGATTTGCCGTTGAAAAAGATTTAAAACGAGCTCGAGAATATGACAATGAAGCGCGAGGGAAGTTTCAATAAATCCGTATAAATCCCTATAAATCATAAAATAGAATCCAAAGTATCCGTCTTAGAAATGGGATATTTCATGAGATAGAACGCTATAACGGAAAGCACTCATTACAAGCCAACAGCTAAAATAATACAAAAAACATAAAGCGAATATAAAACTATTAATAAATATATTTATCTTATAATACACTCATTGATAAGAATTCATGGGGGCTCCATAAAGCCCTCGTATGAAACGCTTAACGCTTGTAACCAGCTCTGACTTTGGGGATTCCGTGCTTAAAAACAGAATAGATCATCAACGAAAACATAATGATTGCGGTATTAGTGCCGTAAAGACGATCTGTAACATTTTAAAAGTGGATCTTCCGAGAGAATATATTGAATCATCGATCGAAATCGATTTTCAAGGCACACATCTGGAAGATATTGCCCAGTTTTTTAAAGCGCATCATTTTGAAGCCGATTATAAACTGCTCGATCTCAATCTCACAGACAATGCCTATTACCAAGCTTTAACGCCATTTATATTGCCGGTAAAACGTAAAAAAGAGATTCACTTTGTCGTTGTTCAGCAAGTGAAAAATGGCAAAGTAAAAATCCTCGATCCTGCCGTAAAATCTCCCTATTGGAGCACTTTTTCGGAAGTTAAAAAGATGGCTTTTTTAGGGGAAAGTGAGCTTGAATATCTCTCAACCACCGAAAAAATCACGGCGCTCGTGGAACCGCTTCTTCATGAATATGATATTCCTTTGAAAAAAGCACTAGAAGTGCAATCGCTCACGGATCTATTCAATTCGGCAACTTACTTTCTCTATATGAAGGAATCTTTTGGTTTTAAAGATTTCAACAGCGAAAAAGCATTTCTACACGATCTGATCTTTAATCAAGAGATTAAACATCTGCCCAAATCCTTTCGTACAACAACTTTGAAAAAGGAAACCATCAAGCTCCGTGCGCCGGTGATTTTAACGGTGAAAATTGATGATCAATCCGCTTTAAACCGGAAAATCCACCAACTTCAAACAGAAAAACCTGCTTCCAAAAATATCTATTGGCAACTTTTTACGGAGCTTGGAAAGTATCAAAAAATCTGGGGTTATTACCTGTTAATGGTGGTCATTGCCGGCTCTTTTATTCAGCTTTCTGTCTTTATCAATCAATATTTAATTGATCATATTCTCGTGAATAAAAATAGCGCCGTGATTCTGGCATTTGGCATCGGCGTGCTCTTTTATCAGCTTCTCAATTTGATTATGTCGCTAAGTAAATCTTGGCTCGGCATTATTTTATCGAAAGCCATTGATGAGATATTTCTCGTGAAGTTTGATCAAAAACTCAATGATTATTCTTTGAGCTATATTCAGAGCTATAAAAAAGGCGATTTAACCGAACGGCTGAATGATTCCACGCGTCTGAAATCGTTCTTTATGCGCTTTTTCACGAACCTGTTAATGGATAGCTTTATTGTGATTTATACGCTAGCGATTCTATTTTGGCTCGATTGGAAGCTCACGTTTATCGTCATTGCCGTGATTATTCTCTATATCATTTGGTTTTATATTATTACGCCCTACCTTCAGCAAAATGAACATACCCGTTTTTTACGAAAGGCAGATTTTTTCTCTCGTATGTTTGAAAAATTAGATGGCATTCAAACCCTAAAAAGTGGACGTTTTGAGCATCATTTTTCTAAGAAAATCCGTGAGAATATTGAAAACTTACTCGCTATCGGCGTTCGTTCTAAAAAAACAGATCTCGTCAATCGCCTTGTGGTTTCACTGATTTCCATTATCGCCACTATTTTAATTATGACGATTTCGGCATATCAAGCCGTCACATTTGATCTCATGACAACGGGACAAGTGATCACTTATATCGCCCTTTCCGGCAAGGTATTTTCATCATTAGGTGCGCTATTAGAAGAGAATCTCTCACTTCAAGAAAACCAAATTATCTTACAGCGTTATTTTGCCTTTGAAGAAAGATCGGAGGAAGAAACTCAAGCTTCTCCGAATACGGAAACTTCTAATCATTCACTTTCTCCCGGCATTATTGCCAATAATCACGATAGCAATCACGATCATAATTCCGCTCATCAGCGTGGCACAATCAATCCTATTCACACGCTTGAGCCCATTCAATCTCTCGAATTAAAAGATATTTCTTATCGCTATCGGCTGGATAAAAAAGCATTAGATTCCATTAATTTCACGATTCATCAACACGATAAAATCCGCCTGATTGGCGCTAATGGTTCGGGAAAAACCACGCTTTGTAAAATCCTCGCCTTCTTATATCCGCCGTTAAGTGGCGAGCTTCTCATTAACGGCAAAGCGCATACCGAATATGATTATGATGCGCTCAAAGAGAAAAGCATTTTAGTCAGTAATGAAGATACGTTATTTTTCGATACGTTCCGTTATAACGTCACTTTTGGCAGAGAGGTTTCCTCTAAAAAGATTGCCGAAATGCTTGATCTTCTCACGCTTACGTCTTTAGTGGAATCCCATGAAGAAGGCTTGGATTTTATGATTAGTGAAAATGGTAAAAATCTCTCAACAGGACAACGCAAAAAGATTTTACTGCTTCGAGCGCTCCTTCATCCTGCGGAGATTGTGATTTTAGATGAAGTGCTTTCCGGCATTGATGCGGATTCTAGAAAACGTATTGAAAACTATCTGAATTCCATTGATCGCACCTTTATCATCATTTCTCATGAAGATATTGAACACATTCAATTTACGCAAGAATGGGTTTTGTAATGGTCAATTTAGAAAGTTTGGGAAGTTTAATGATAAAAACAGGCTGATTCATGGCGGGAGAGAATACTTGCATATATTTTCAAATCACGCGCCCGCAGTAAAAAATCCTGAAAATTAATCGTAAAATCAGTTTAGGAAGTTTAATTATGCAATCAGAGCTGATTCATGGCTGGATCGAATGTTTGCATTCTTCTCAATATACCGAGCCCGCAGTAAAAAATCCTGAAAACTAATCGTAAAGTCAGTTTAGGAAGTTTAATTATGCAATCAGAGCTGATTCATGGCTGGATCGAATGTTTGCATTCTTCTCAATATCCCGCACCAGCAGTATCAATCCTTTTAGAGCTTTAAGCCGAAATAGGATCACATCACTTTTGAATTTAAAACTTCCCCGAAACTCTGAAAATCCTTTCGTCAATCGCTCAAAAAGCCTCTTATTGCGGGCATGCAATTGTTCAAAAACTGCAAGCATGACACCCCGTTTTGCATCAACCTTTAAAGATCATGAAATACTTACTCTAAAGGTTTCTCATCATTCATTGCCGGCAATATTGCTTGTTGCCATTCTGCCAACAGCGCTGAAAAGCTTTGTGGTCTTTTCTGCGGATTTTTCTCTAGAAGCTTTTGAAGCAGTTCAATAATGCCGGAAGGTAATGCTTCTCTGGAATTTATTTCACGCTCATCAAATTCGTCGTGATCTCTTTTTACTTGATTACTTTTCCCATGATCTATTTGCAATGGAAATGCCGGCGATTCATTCAAGATTTTCTCTGAAACCTCGCTCCAAGTGAGCGCTTCAAAAGGAAACTGATGATACAGAATAAGATAGATCAAAACGCCCATCTGATAAATTTCGCTGACAATATCCGCGCGCTCTTGATTGATAATCTTAAAGGCTTGATCTGAAATTCGCTCCGGCGGTAAATAGAGATAAACGCCACCTTTTCGAATCACTTCATTGCCGGCAATCTCCGTATGATTCGATAAGCCAAAGTCGATTAAATAAGGCTTTCCGAAGGTATCTACCAAAATATTGCTCGCATGAATATCGCCGTGAATAATACCGATGGATTCTAGCTCTACAAATATCTGTAGGATTTTTTCAATCAAAATCAGGCGAGATGCCAAATCTAATTGCTGAGTTTGAACATATTTATGAACGCCCACGCCGTCAATATATTCAATCGCCATGAGATATTCTTCGGCATTATAAAAAAGAAGCTTCGGGAAATTATGAAAGGGTTCCAGCTCTTTCATCAATGCGATTTCTTGTTCAAAAATCTGCCAATCCCCTCTCTTTTCCTCTTCAGTAATCGTTTCTCTAAATAGCAATTTCTTAACGATAAAGGGCTGTGTGTCTATCGTTGTTTCTTGCTCTATTCCAAGAGATTTATTTTGAAGCGGATCAACGAAACGCACCAATCCTACAAAAAGCGAAATCGTATGTTTGAAGGTTTTCAATATCTCAAACTGTGGAAGATTCACATCCGGAAGCGTGAAGGTTTCTAACGATGTTTTAATATGCTCATTATGTTCCTCTGTCACAATCAATTCTTTCTCTTGAAGATCTTCAAAAAACTGCAAAAAGGACAACGCTTCTTCCGAATGAATATCAGCAATACCTAAATGGGTAAAAATTTCCTCTAACGTGAATGCCGATTCCAATAATGTTAAAAACTGATAGATACTCTCATTCACTTTGTAAGAACGCTGATATAACGTATCTCGCACCAAAAAGTAGGTTTGATCATCCGATCTTTCGACTTTCTCTAGCGTAAAATCTACCGCTTTAATAAATTTTTGAAGCGTCTTTGTTTGAAGTACCATCTGATAATCTTCCATTATTATAGTGATTGATGATGAGGATTCGCCCTAATAGATTTTAAATATCTATCCAAGATACGTTACAAAATTTTCATGAATTTTTGCCAAATAAAAAAGAAGGCTTTAAAAGCCTTCTTCTATATTACTTGAATTTACCAACGGTCATAACGACGATTATTTCTGCGTCTGCGCTTGTAATAAGTAGTAGTGGATTCTGTAGTACAAGTATAAGAACCTGATGAATCATAGTAGCAAATCTCTCTACCGCCACCTTTAATCTCTTCTACTTTTAAAACTCTATCAAAATGATTAATTGATAAATCTTTTAACTCAATTTTCTTTGTCATCTTTGGTAACCTCGTATGACTATTTACTAAAGTGATAACATTATATCATTATTTTAAGAAATAAACATTTGATTATAAATATAAACACTTATTAAATATAATGTAACTGAAATTACTCATGAAAAGAAATGACAATCTCTTTGCTGATTTCGTAAACTAGAGCCTTTCAGCAAAAAGAACTTTGTAAAAGTTATCTCTTAAAACTAAAAGGATTGATCATGTTCAAGCTCGTATTACATATTAGTGATGTAGAAAGATGGCAAATGGCACTTAATAATGTCAAAAATGCCATTGCTTCCTTACAGGAAAATCACGCTTCTTTTGAAATCGCAGTCATCGCCAATGCCGGTGCCGTAAAAGGGTATCTTGATGCTGGCATTCGAGAGCAAATCCATCTTCTCGCTCACGAAAACCTGCAATTTTTCGCCTGTAATAATTCTCTGAAAGGGCAAGATATTTCACAAGAATCCCTCAACAATGCTGATTATCCATCAAACATCGACATCACGCCGGTAGCGATTATTGCGTTAGTGGAATATCAGCAAGCAGGATTTGCGTATGTGAAGCCGTAATCTAAAAATCATTTAAACCACAACAATCACTCCGCCTGAAAGGTGCGTATTACCATCCACCTTTACTTGGAAACCATCATCGCCGGCAAAGATGCTTCAAATAAGAGGCTAATTATCCGAATATCTTCAGGTTTAACTACTCTAGGGTTTCAAAAAAACTCATATTCATTCCTAAATTGGTACTGTCTTGAAGCTTTTTATATAGAAATTTACGAGAGTGCTCATCATCTCTATCAAAAAAATAAATAAAGTTATCAAAAACCCTACTAAAATTGTATTTATACTTATATTTAATTTCTGATAGAAGTTTTTGAATATAAAACAACTTATCAAACAAGCATTCACTTTCCAGATAACCTGATAATTTTATTTTTAAAAAAATATTATTTATATCATCCTGATATGAAATTAAAATTAAATTTATAGAGGATGAAACCCTATGATATTCTAAAATTTTTTTTCTTAGCTCTTCTTCTTTCATAACTCAAAACCTATTTCTATTTTTTCTTGTTGGCTGAATATGTCCTATTTGTAGTATGCATTTTTTCTTGAAATTTTAAATTCCATATTTTATATATAATAAGTGTCGTACTTAATACTGGAATCTAAGAAATATTAAAATTTAATTTGTTCACTATAAGGTTTATTTGTATCTTTATAATCATAATCCTCTGGGATTTTATACTCTTCTGGTATTGACGGCCATTTACCAACAAATTCATCCCCCCACATTAGTCGCTCTATATCATCATGTATATCTATAAAAAAATTCATTAAGCTTTGAGATTTAACTTTAGCTCCAATAATAGCAATCAACGCTGTTAAATCATCTTCTTTCTCTCGTGCTTGAGTCAGTAATTTCATCTCCTGAAAAAGATCTTTTACAATACTATTAAATTCTTCGTTTAAATCGATCTTATAATCAATACTCCAATCTTGAATTAAATCTTCCTTCAAAACCCCTTGCCATTCAGCAACCAATACAATTAATTTTTTAATTTCTTCAAATTCAATATCTACATTCATTTTGGTAACCTTCTTCCTTTTCCTGCTTCGGTTTTCTTATTATTACGAGAACCATCTAAATTTAATACAAATCTAAAATTACCCCGCTTATCAAAAACCTCTATATGATCCTTATGTTTTCCACTCAAATAAAACAGCCTAATTTTTACACAAATATCAAACAGTTACCGATTACAGAAATAAACAATCTCATCACCTTTATCTATAAGAGAAAACCCCACTGAAGGTATGTCTTTTATTATGGGAGATTACAAATACTCACAATCAGTACGGTAAATTAAACGCTCTTCATTTGCACTATAATCCAAATATAATACCAACCCATCTTGAGATAACCATCCACCTTTACTTGGAAACCATCATCGCCGGCAAAGATGCCGCTTTGATATCAACATTATTGAGAATTAAATCTACTATCAAAATTAATTTAATAACTCTTTTTTAGCCTTATCCAAAGCCTCCATTAATTGATCAAGATTGATATCGTTAAGATCATTAGCAAATGATATACGGACATCATTTTCACCATTATCTTGATGTAAAAATGCAATATATTGATCTAAAAAACATATTTCAACTATCAACTGCTCATATTCAGCATCGCTAGCTAATTTAATTACTAAGTTAGTATTTATCATTTCTTAGGCGGCTCCAAAAATCCTTTAAAATTACCATTTAAGTCAAATCTTGCTCCCATCTCATAAGGTGAAATAATATCATAACCGTTTAAAACGATTACCTGACTTAATAGTAATATTGGGAAAGTAATAATATCTGCTAGGATCTCTCTACCCAATCTGTTCATATCTGCTGGGCTTTTAACTATTTGTCGGACAAAACCAAAAAGCAACAATCTTATTATTCTTTAATGTAGCTATAACATTTTGTGCAAATTCAATAGAATATGAATCTTGCAGTTCATCAACATTACCTATAAATATCCAATCTGTTTGAGAAACTCTACATAATTCCCTAACTTCAAAATTTGGAAATCTAACGGATACTCCTGAGATAAAATCATCTTCCTGATTATTTATGAATATATCCCCATAACCTCGCTGAGGAATATCTAATACTTTTTCATTAATATTAATTAATGGAAAAAAGCCCCATGGATAAATCAGTCTGCCACTTTTTAAATCAACTTCAATTTGAAGCGTATTAATAGTGAGAGATATCAACCCACTCTCACCAAAAGTATCGTTTTTAGCATCAAGGATAAAGTCCATAGAATGTTCATCCATGTAATATATTAGTTTTCCCAAAATCGGTTCTTGAGCTTTTTTATACTTGAAAAATATTTTACTCATACTGTTTTTATTTTCCTGTCGTGAATAAAAAGTGTAAAGCTGATATTCCTTGAGGATCTAAGGTTGGTGTTTTAGTACTTATTAATTCTTGTATTAAAAGTTTAGAATCTGTATAAGGCTTTGCTTTATCTCCTGCATTAGTCGCAACACTATCACCGATTACGGCATCAATGGCACTATCACCTGTTAATGCGCCGGCATCAGTTCCGAGAATACCGACGATTGCGCTTAAGATGTTTTTCTCATCTGCGGTTAAGTCTTCGGGAGTTTTGCCTTTACCATAGAGAAATTCTGCGATGATGGGTGCTAACGCTTCGGCGCCGCCGGCACTGATCGCACCAGATAAAAGATCACCACCATTTGCCGCAGCCATTGCCGCTCCGGCAACTGCGTGAGCGAGAATATGCCCAATTCCACCATTTTTAAGCGTTTCATCATTTACCAACCCTTTAATCGTTTGTGCAATCACAGGATTTGCAGCACCCGCTAGTGAACCTAAAATCCCTTCACCGGGACTTGATAAACCGCCGGCAATGATGTCGAGCAGAAGACCGGCATTTTCTCATTTTTTAGCCGCTTCTGGGTCCTCTTTTTTAAGACGTTCAATTTCAGTATTAATTAGGAGCTTTGAATCTTGCCATGTTCGGTCAAACTGCTGCGTGACTTTGACTTGAAGATCAATCTCCGCTTGCACTTTCTCTCGATCAAATACATTCTCAATCGCACCACTATTCGCATCAGCTGTTTCTCTAGTGAGATCCGTTTGAATCCCTTGCGCAGCTATTTTAGATAGTGAAATCTACAAATTAATCAAAATTATAATCCTTTTCTAAATTTTAGAATATCCTCTTTAGAGGCCTCCCGCTCTGAAATTTTATCGCCATTCTCATTTATAGTCTCTCGAGTTCCAATATAACTATTAATATTCTCAACCTGAAAATCCTTAATTTCCTCTTTAAATAAAATAGTATTTTGAATAAATACCCTACCATTCTCAGGATAAAGTACCCACGTAAAAATAAAGTTCATAAATTCAGGGTCTCTCATAGAAACAGCCAGAACAGTAGGGTTATTATTTAACACCCCTAAATCTATCGCTCTTTTCCAAGATTCTTTATATTGCTCTACTGTCCAATAGGAAGTTGGCAAGAAAAAATAATTTCTCCAAAAAAACCTTCCTCTTCGTATAAAATTTTCTTCTCATCTTCTATTTTGATATCAAACATGTCATTAATCCTTAATAAAATTTAAATCTGCGTCATAAGTGTTAACTCTTCTGCAACAAATAGTGATCTAAGAAGACCGGCATTTTCCCAATCTTTCGCTTTTTCTGGATTTCTTTATAACCCTAAGCTTTTATTAATGCATCTTTTGCTTCTTCTAGAATTTCTAAAAATAATTCTAAAGAAAATTTCATATTTTCTAATTCCTCTAATGACGTTCTGATAAAAGGGTAAAACTCTATTTCAATATTATTTACTCCTTTTTCTTTATTTAGCTGGCACAACATTTGCCCTTTGTAAGATATTTCAAGCATGACTTCTTCTCTATTTACATCACTAAAATAATCTAGTGTAAAATCATCTTTTATCATATATTCCTCTACTATTATTTTTACCTATTTAGGTTTCTTAGGATATAAAACTCCCGAGAAAGAGCTGTAATCCTCTCCAAAAATAATACCAATCATAAGTAGAATTTTTTCCTACCATAAATAAACAGTGTAGAACCATATTTAGTTTGGGATATTAATATTTTACGATATCAAACCTTTTCTACCGATAAAACCAGAATACTTGCTTTTGAAAGATCTGTATTCATCGATAACAGATCCGCTTCTTCCGCTGTTTTAAAACGGATATTCCATGATTTTAAGCGAATGCCGTAAATGCGTTTGGGATCTTGATGAAATTGTGGTTTGGGGTTTTGTCCGATCACTTCTGTGATGAGCGTTTCTAGATACGGCGTTTCCGCTTCATAATGCGCTAACTGCGCTTTTGCTTCTTGGCTAAAGAGTACCGTATAATCTTCCGGTTTTTCGGAAGCAAAATGACTTACGGCATCTGGAATAGAATCGGAAAAAGGGATGTAAGGTTTAATGCAGTAAATTGGTGTGCCATCCATCAGATCATGCCCTGAAACCTCGATGATGCCTTGCTCCCAATGGATTTTCTCAATCTTTACGGCAGATAAACCTAAACCATTAGGACGAAATGAGCTTCTTGTGGCAAATACGCCCATGCGTTCATTTCCACCCAATCTTTGCGGACGAACCGTTGCTTTGCCATTCCAATGGTTTTGATGAAAGCCAAAAGTGAGCCAAATATGGCTTGAAAGCTCTAATCCGTGCAGGTAATTTTCATGATTAAAAGGCGGTAATAATCGAATCATTCCCCGAGCAGATTTCGCAATGCCGGCTTGCCGAGGAATCCCAAACTTCTCAGGAAAACAGCCTTCCATAATGGCAATTGCTTCAATTGTTTTCGTCTGTTTTTCAGAGTTATCCATGATCTGCCTTTTTCGCCGGTATCGGTATTTAGTAAAATTGATGGAATCAGTTTAAGAAAATTCAATAATAAATATAAGCTGAATCATTGCCGGCTAGAATGTTTGCATGCTTGTCATTATTACGTGCCAGCAATATTGAGTTTTTATGATTTTACAGTTGAAATCGGTTTAAGAAAATCCAATGACAAATATAGGCTGAATCATTGCCGGTTCGAATGCTTACATGCTTCTCATTATCCCGCGCCAGCAATATTGAGCTTTTATGATTAAACCGAAATCACGATTTCTCAATTCCTATCTGAATAAAATCTTATAAAGTTTCTCCGAATAATGCTAAGAATTCAGGTTCACTTACCACAATCACGCCGTGTTTTTCTGCTTGTGCTAATTTGCTACCTGCTTTTTCGCCGGCAAGGAGTTTTGTCGTGGATTTCGAAACAGAACCTGTGACTTTTGCACCGAGCGCCATGAGTTTGTCTTTTGCTTCATTACGATCATATTTGGATAGTGTGCCGGTAATGACCCATGTTTCGCCTAAAAGTGGCAGAGAATCACTATTTGTTGTATCTATTTTTGCAGGATATTGAATCTCAATGCCGGCATCTAATAAGGCTTGTACGAGCGCTTGATGATGCGGTAATGCAAAGAAATCTACGATGCGTTTTGCCACAATCGGACCAATATCTTCTAGCTGAATTAATGCCGTTTCATCTGTTTTCATCAAGTCCGATAATGTTGCAAAATGATTTGCTAACGTTCTTGCCGTTGCTTCCCCCACTTCACGAATGCCGAGCGCATAGATGAAGTTTGAAAATGCCGGCTGTTTACTACCTTCAATACTTGCGAGCATTTTTTCTGCGGACTTTTCGCCCATTCTTGGAAGTTCAAGCAGACGCCCTTTTTGTAGATGATAGAGTCCGGCAATCGAATCGATGACCTTCTCTTGCAGTAATACTTCGAGCCATCTTCCACCAACGCCGTCAATATTCATCGCCGTTCTCGACACAAAGTGTTTTAAACCTTCTAACTTTTGCGCATCGCACGTTAAACCACCACTACAACGCGCAATGGCTTCTCCTTCTAAACGGATAATTGGCGAATCGCAAATGGGGCAATTTGTCGGGAAAATAATCTCACGTACTGATGTTTCATCTCGATTTTCAACCACAACTCGAATCACTTTCGGGATCACATCACCGGCACGATGAATCATCACTTCATCGCCAATCATCACGCCTAATCGGGCGATTTCATCTTGGTTATGGAGCGTGGCATTTGATACTACAACACCGCCCACTTCCACAGGTTCTAATCTTGCAACCGGCGTAATTGCACCCGTTCTGCCGACTTGGAAATCGACATCTAATAACTGCGTTCTTGCTTCCATCGCCGGAAACTTCACGGCAATGGCGAATCGTGGCGAGCGAGAAACAAAGCCTAATCGCTCTTGAAGCAGAAGATTATCTACTTTGATCACAACCCCATCAATCTCAAACAGAAGTGCATCCCGCGCCGCTTCCATCTCTTCATAATATTGGTTCAGTTTTGGAAGTGTATCGAGCTTTTGATTCAGCGGAGAAACAGGAATGCTGAGCGTTTCGACATATTCTAGCCACTGTGAATGACTCTCAATCGTTACCGGCAAACCTTCGTATAAACCCACGCCGTAACAATAGAAGCTGAGTTCCCTTTCTGCGGCAATTTTAGAATCTAATTGACGAATAGAACCTGCGGCGGCATTTCGAGGATTGGCAAAAGGCTTTTGTCCTCTTTTGAGCTGTCTTTCATTAATTTTTTCAAAGACAGATTTACGCATAAACACTTCCCCGCGCACTTCTAAACGCTCAGGAAAATTGCCCTGAAGCTTATGCGGAAGGCTTCGAATCGTGCGGACATTTTCTGTAATCTCTTCCCCAACAACGCCATCGCCGCGAGTTGCCGCTTGCGTTAAAATTCCATTCTCATAAATAATGCTCACCGCTAAACCATCGAGTTTTGGCTCGGCATAATATTCGATTGTCGTGATATTACCGCCTAAACGCTCCAAAATTCGTTCATGAAAGCTCACTAAATCCGCTTCATTAAAGGCGTTATCGAGAGAAAGCATTGGACGTTCATGACGAACTTCGGTAAATCCTGTCAACACTTTTCCGCCCACTTTTTCAGTTGGACTATTGAGATCTTTAAATTCAGGATGGGCGATTTCTAGCACTTTTAATTCTTGAAAAAGCTGATCAAATTCATGATCTGGAATCAACGTTTCATCAAGCACATGATAATTATAATTAAGACGATTAATCTCTTTCGTCAAAAATTCCATACGATCTTTTATAGATTGATTCACGCTGATTCCTCTTACTGATAATGTGAAAGACACAAAAAAAAGTGCTATCAGATAATAGCACTTTTTCTCTCGAATCTCTTCCATGAATCTCGCTCAGGAATTCCCGTAGCCGATCCTAGAAATTTCAAAAATTCTATTCACGATTACGAGTTTCGTAAGCTTCATAGGCTTTTTCCCACTCTTCGCTATCGAGCTTGTTTGTTTTATGAAATAGCGCAATCAAATCATCTTTACTCATCACTCTTTGATTCGAATCTAAGATTTTTCCGCCTAATACCGAACTAAAATGATGAATACCGGCTAAGAGTTGTTCAATGGTACTGATATCAGGATCGGGTCCTGGGATTTTGGAGAAGAAGATTAATCCCGGCGTTGTATCATCTAAATGATGACGCACAAGATTTTCATCAAACGTTCCATCACCTAAAAGATGCCCGATGGAATACATTGGTTCATCGCCGTAATGTGTTGTTGTTAACAGCTGAATAAATCCGCCATTTTCCACTTGTAGATTGAGTTCATGCGCAACGGTTAAAACCTCTTTAAAACTATAAGGTTGATCTGGCGCAGCACTTAAAATAAGGGCAATTGTTTCAACAGCCGCCGGTCGCATGAGATTTCCATCATCGCTATAAACTGCCATATCAGACTGCTTACCACGAAATAACCCGGATATTTTCTGAAGAAACCCTTCTTTTTTATGTGATTCTTCAGATCGTTCTTCGAAAGGCTCAGGTTCTGCTAATACTTCTTCTACAGGTTCTGAAAACATTGTTTGTTGCACAGGTTCTGGTGCGATTTCTTCTTGGCTTTTAGGTCGATACGCTAAATCATCATGATCAATCGTTGCTTCTGATGGTTGAGATGAATCTTTATGCTCTAACGACTCATCCTTTGAAATAGGCGTTTCATCAAATAGGCTATGCAAATCAGGCTCGACTTTATCAGCCACATCATCTTCGACCTTATTTTTCTCAAGGCGCATCCAATAGACTGCAGCCACAATAAGCACGATGCCGATTAAAATATATACGATGATCATAATAGTTTTATCTTCCTACTACTTATTATTGTTGTTAAAAAAGGCCATGAAACAGCTTGAATCGATAGAAATCTTTCTTCTTGTAGATATTACCTTAATTTTATTTTTTTTACTGCAACTTACACAACTATTTCTGAGTTATTAAGGCTTATTTCCTGTCGATCCAACAATTGTTCCTGAAATAATATCATATAATGTACGGCGATAACGCGGGTCTCTCACAACCCAAAGGATACTAATGAGGAAGAGTATTCCCCCAATGACCGGGATTCCCGCTAAAAAGTTAAATCCTAGATAAAAGAGAAACGTTCGTTTAATGACGCAATTCCAAGAGAGATATACTCCTGTTTGCATATTATAAACGCGCATATTAAAAATTCTTTTTCCAAGGGTTGCGCCGTAATAACGTTCTTGCAATCCAAAATAGAGAATAAAAATCAGGCTTACCCAAATATTGAGCGTCTTCATCATCTCAACCACAATCGGCTCTAAGTCAGGGTTCATGAGAAGCTCTTGTGTCGATAAGCTACTTTCAGCCATCGCGAAATATTCTTTAAATGCCGAACTATCAATAATGCCAATAGATCCTAAAATATAGATGGCAATTAATGAGAGAAATGACAACGTTAGATAATCAATAATAAAAGCCAATGTTCGCTTCCAAAGAGGCGCCGGCATAAATTTTGCTAATTCTTTACCGACTAACGTTTCCTGAAGTTTTTGGAGCGTTATCCCGAGCTCTTCTGCGGTTACTTTTTTATCTGATTGCAAGTGATCCTGACCAGCATCAGAGGATTCATTTCTAGGATAATCGCCATTTGTAATTTGTGCATCAGACGTTGTTGCCGGTGGCACTAAGCTATCAATTTGCGGTGCAAATGAGGTTTCAACTTCTAACACCGTAATAGCAAGGCGCATTCCGTGCTGATTAAAAAAGCGCTCAAGCCCTTTGACTTCTTCCTTGCTCGCTTTTTCTCTTAAGGTAACACCGTTTTCTGCAAACCACTTTGCGATCTCTTCCGGCGCAACATTATAGGCAGTTGCGACATTAATAATGGCCGTTTCTTTCGAATATCCCGGCAACATTTCCCCTAAAAAACGAACACAATATTGTTCTTGATGTTCATTATGATTTTGATTCGTCTGAGTCATGACTTTCCTAACTGTTTAACTTTTACACTTTTCGCTACTTCGAATATTGGCATCTAATTTTGAATCACTGCACATTATCTTAAATCGCCATAAATATCTATGAAGCAATATTTTATTGGAGCAATGTTCTTAATATTTTCTATCTTCTTCTACCCAATCAATATTTAATCTCATTCAATATTACGCTTATGTTTCTTTCTCACCCCAACGTTGCATTAAATCATGAGGGATTGAGAGCTGATCTAAAATCCTTGCCACCATAAAATCAATAATATCTTCTACTGTTTTCGGCTGATGATAAAACCCAGGATTTGCCGGCATAATAATGACATTCATGCGGCTAAGTGTAAGCATATTCTCTAAATGAATCTGATTAAATGGCGCTTCTCGCACCACGAGCATTAAGTTTTTACGCTCTTTAATCATCACATCCGCAGCTCTTTCAATGAGATTATTCGACTGCCCTGTCGCAACCGCTGCAAGCATTCCCATGGAACATGGGCAAATCACCATTGCGTAAGATGTATTCGAGCCAGAAGCCATCGGCGATGTCCAATCTTTCTCGCTATAAATTCGAAGGAGATCTTCATCTGTAATAGAGAATCGTGTCATTAAACGCTTTTTCTGCTCGCTTAATGAGCTTCCCAATTGAATCTCCATCTCAAGGGCAAGTACCATCAGAGCGGCATTTGTTAAGAGCACATTGACAGGATAACCTCGGCTCACTAAAACCTCGATCAATCTCAATCCATATTGCGCACCAGATGCGCCGGAGAGCGCAACAGTGACTCTATCTCGCTCTCGATAAGGTTTTGTGGGTATTTCAAATTGTTGATTATTCATCTTCGACCTTCTCTATCCTCAATCACGGATCTGCTTTCAAGGAGTTTAACCCTTTCCTCATTATCTAACATCTATTCATTCAAGTTACGAACTAAAAGCCTTGAACTGCGGGCGTGAGATTTATGGAAAAATGCAAACTTTCCCTCCCGCCACATATCAGCCCTTCTAAGAACAAAGGCCATTTTATGAATGTTTTTTAAAACTTTGACTAATACTTTGGTTAATTTTAACAAAACCACCAAACACGATAACTCCAAAAACTCATCTAACAAAAAAGCGTTCCATGAAGAAGTGATATTCATCCCCCTTCATAGAACGCTCTTTCTATTTTCTAACGTTTAAGCATTTTGAGTTGCTTGCTCTTCCGGCGTGCAGAGCGAGAAGTCCACATCTTGCTCTGTAAAGAGATAACGTTTTCCGCAGAATTCGCAATCTACAAATACCGTTCCACCTTGCTCTTCAATGATCTCTTTTAGCTCATCTTCGCCCAAATGGTAAAGCATGGTTAAAGAGCGCTCTTTCGAACAATTACATTCAAAATGATATAACTCCGGCTCAAAAATACGCACCGCAAGCTCTTCATCTGTTTCATACAGACGATAGAGAAGCTCTGTGGTTGGAAGTGTTAAAAGCTCTTCCGGCGTTGCTGTTTCGGCTAATAAAATCGCACGATTAAAGAGATCTTCATCATGAATTTCTCCCGGCAATCTTTGAATCATTAAGCCCGCAGCTGCTTGATCTGATGTTGCTAAGAATAATCTTGTCGGCAATTGCTCTGAACTTTCAAAGTATGCTTCAATCACTTTTGCGATAGATTTTTCTGTTAAAGAGACAACGCCTTGATATGGTTGTTTGAAATGATCCGCATCAATCGTGATCACAACATGTCCCTCTCCACAAAGTGCTTCAAGCCCTTCTAAACCTTCGACATCGCCATCAATTTTAGCGGTTGCACGAATACCGTGAAGATGATTCACTTGCACCACTAATAAGCTCACAGGACCATTTCCTTGAATTTGTACCGTTAAACGGCCTTCAATTTTAATGGTTGCGCCTAAAAGTGCAGTCGTTGCAATGAGTTCGCCTAAGAGTTTTTCGACATTTTTAGGATAATTACGGCGCACTAAATGCTCACGCCAAGTATGCTCAAGCAATACTCTCTCGCCACGAATCGGTAAGTTATCAAATAGAAAGCGATCTAAATGATCTACGGTTTTATCAGTTGTATTAATCATGTTTTTCCTCGTTATTATCATCAAATTCTTCTAATTTTTTGACATTGACCATGAGAATGCGCTTATCGTCTACATCCAATACCGTAAATCTAAAGCCTTCGATATCTAAGAAATCGCCTTTTGTCGGCAAGCTATCAAAGTGATCTACCATTAACCCACCCAACGAACTATAATCGCCATCTTCATCAATAAGACCGCGAATACCAAGGGTTTGCTCAACTAATAAAAGATCGCATCCTGCATCAATATTCCATTCATCATCTGAAATTTTCTCCACTGAAAGCCCTTCATCTTCATCAGGGAATTCACCGGCAATCGCTTCAAAGACATCTAATAATGTGATAACCCCTTGCACACCGCCAAAGTCATCTGTAACAACGACTAAGTGCGCTTTACTCTCTCTAAAAATATCCATCATTTTCAAAACACTCGTAGAACGGTGGGAGAAAATCACAGATTTAATACTACGCTCTTGAATTTCGCCAAACTCAATCAGATCCATCACCACATCTTTAGATCTTGCCACACCTTTTACATTATCAAGGGCGCCATCACATATCGGAAACTGATTATGGGGATTCTCTTCTAGGCTTTCAAGGAGCTTCTCTTTAGAATCTTGAAGATTAATCCAAGAGATCTCATTTCTCGGCGTCATAATCGAACGAATGGTTCGCTCACCGAGGGTTAAAACGCCGCTCACCATGTTGCGCTCGTCTTCCCCAAAGATGAGTTCTTCCTCTTTTTTCTCTTCGCCATCTTCTTCATCATGATCTTCATCATGCTCATTGCCGAGCATGCGAAGTACCATGTTTGCCGTTCTTTCACGGCGAGAATATTGATTGTAAACATTCTCTTGTTTGCGATTAATCCATTGGTTAATAATCTCGATAAAGAGCGAGAAGCCAATTGCGGCATAAATATAGCCTTTCGGAATTTGAACGCCAAAACCTTCTACCACTAAGGTTAAACCGATCATTAAGAGGAAGCTTAAGCAGAGCACAACCACAGTTGGATGCTTATGAACGAAAATCGTGAGGGATTTCGCGGCAAAGATCATCATTCCCATAGAGAGCGTGACTGCTAATACCATCACCCAAAGATGATCTGCGATACTCGTTGCCGTAATAACAGCATCGAATGAGAATACAGCATCTAAAACAATGATCTGCGCCACGATTGGCCAGAATTTCGCATAGTTTTTAGATTTATTATTAAGATCAATTTCGCCTTCAATCCGTTCATGTAATTCTCTTGTGGCTTTTTGAATCAAGAAAAATCCGCCGAGAATCATTATAATGTCCCTAAATGAGAAGGGATGATGGAAGAATGGATCGTGGAATAACGGCGTTGTTAACGTAATTAACCATGTCATCACGGATAACAAACCAATACGCATGATGAGTGCTAATGAGAGCCCGACAACTCGTGCTTTATTACGCTGTTTTGGTGGAAGTTTGTTTGCAAGAATTGCAATGAAGATAAGGTTATCGATGCCTAAAATCACTTCTAATAACAGAAGTATCGCAAGCGATATCCAAACTGACGGATCTACTAAAGATCCCAAAAATACTTCCATGATTCTCCTTCTAAGAATGTATGGTATTTAAAATAATGATATTTTGAATGATGTCTGTTTTACCAAGAAATTTCTATAAATTTTTCTGTCAATTGATAAAGAAATTTATAAGAAAATCTATAAAGCACTTATAAAACCCTTATAAAATATTTATAAAAACAGATAAAACACTCTATAAAACACTCTATAAAACAATACATTCAAAACATAACACTCGCTATTTTACACGATTTTTTTAAGAAACTTAATAAACTTAATAGTTAAAGAAGCTAAAACCTCATGACTGAAATAACAAAAGACCTCAAAGCCCACACGCCGATGATGCAACAATATTGGGAAATTAAATCTCGATACCCCAACATGCTGCTCTTTTATCGCTTAGGGGACTTTTATGAGCTCTTTTATGATGATGCCAAAAAAGCCGCGAAACTCCTCGATATTACCTTAACTCAGCGTGGAAATTCTGCCGGCGCACCGATTCCCATGGCGGGAATCCCCCATCATTCCTCAGAAAGCTATCTCGCAAGATTACTGAAACAAGGCGAATCCGTTGCCATTTGTGAGCAAGTCGGCGAAGTCACCGGCAAAGGTCCTGTGGAGCGAGATGTGGTACGAATTTTAACGCCGGGAACGCTGACGGATGATTATCTCTTAGATGCTAAAAACGACAGCATTACGGCAGCGATTTTCAAAGTCGATGAGAAATGGCTGATCGCTTGGATTAACCTTGCGGCGGCGGAGTTTTCGCTAATGCCGGCATTATCACAAGATGCGATGACGGCGGAGTTGCTTCGCATTAAGCCTTCTGAAATCGTGTATAGCGAATCCACCATTATTCCGCCGGCGATTCGTCATTTATGTCACTTTACGGCATTTCCTGATTGGCATTTTGATCAAGAACGCAATTACACACTTCTTTGTGAGCATTTCAAAACTCAAAGCTTACAAGGCTTTTCCCTCGAAAAAAGCCATTTAGGCATTCATGTTGCCGGCGCACTTCTTACCTATGTGAAAGAAACCCAGAAAGATCCCTTAAGTTATATCAATCAAATTACGCTCGAATCCATTGATGATTCAGTGATTTTAGATATGACAACGCGCCGGAACTTAGAAATTGAGCGCACGCTTTACGGCGAAACAGAGAATACGGTTCGTGATCTTTTAGATGAATGTCAAACGCCGATGGGTTCACGCCTCCTTTCCCGTTGGTTAAATCGTCCGCTTCGAGATCATAAAATCCTCAACGAGCGCCTCGATCTTGTAGAATCTTTAGAAGCGAAAAGCGATCATGATGCGATCTACAAAGCGTTACAAAATATCGGCGATTTAGAACGTTTAGTGACAAGAATCGTGCTGAAAACTGCTCGCCCAAGAGATTTAACACAGCTTCGTAAAATCCTACAAAATACGCCACAAATTGTTGCCGAAGTTTCTAAAAATAGCCGTTTATGCGAGATTAATCCGCTCTGGCTTGAATGGCTTCAACCACAACATGAACTTTGCGAGCTATTAGAAACGGCAATCGTCGATGAACCGCCCCTTTTGATTCGAGATGGTGGCGTGATTAAAGTGGGTTACGATGCCAATTTAGATGAGCTCATCGAGCTGAGTACAAAAGGCGATCAGTTCTTACTGAATCTTGAAACCAAAGAGCGTGAACGCCTCAATATTCCTACCTTAAAAGTGGGGTATAACCGGGTTCATGGCTATTACATTGAAGTTTCGAAACTGCATTCAGACAAAGTGCCGACAGAATATGTTCGCAGGCAAACCCTTAAAGATGTGGAGCGCTATATCTACCCTGATCTGAAAGAGTTTGAAAACAAAATTCTCTCGGCAAAAGAGCGTTCTTTAGCCCTTGAAAAGCTCCTTTGGGATCAGCTTCTAGATAAAATTGAACCGCATCAAACGGCGCTTCGATTACTCAGCGAAGCCCTTGCGAATATTGATATCTTCATTACTCTTGGATTACTCAAAAATCGTTATCAATGGTGTCGTCCTGAATTTCGCAAAGAGATCGGCATTGAGATCCTGAAAGGTCGTCATCCGATTGTAGAACGCGCCCTTTCCCGTCCGTTTATTCCGAATGATCTTCATATTAATCCCGAATCTAATATGCTGATTGTGACAGGACCAAATATGGGCGGTAAATCTACCTATATGCGCCAAACAGCGCTCATTGCTCTGCTTGCACATATTGGCTCATTTGTGCCAGCAGAGAGCGCAAAACTTGGCCCTATTGATCGTATTTTTACTCGAATTGGCGCACAAGATGATCTTAACTCCGAGCAATCGACCTTTATGGTGGAGATGACAGAAACCGCCACAATCCTCAATTACGCAACCGATCAGAGCTTGGTATTAATGGATGAAGTTGGGCGAGGAACCTCCACGCTCGATGGTTTATCCCTCGCTTGGAGCGCTGCCGTATATCTCACAGAAACGGCAAAAGCGATGACGATTTTCGCCACGCATTACTTTGAAATGACAGAACTGGAAGAGCTCTACTCTACCGTGAAAAATCTTCACCTTGATGCCGTAGAATACAAAGATGAAATCATTTTCATGCATGAAGTCAAAGCCGGCGCCGCTTCAAAAAGCTACGGTTTACAAGTCGCAGCCCTTGCCGGCGTTCCGAAAAAAGTGATTGAATCAGCGAAAGAAAAACTCTCTGAATTAGAACAGAGTTTCTTAGCGGCATCCACAAAACATCAATCATCAGAGCAAACTCATAAAACTGAAATGCCGGCAATAACACTGGCAGAAATGGCTAATCAAACAGAGAAAGCAACCTCAGCAAAACCATCAAAAATGCCAAGCCCACAAGCAGAACTGCCATTATTCATGGAAGCAATGCCTTCAGAAGTGGAAGAGGAAATCAGAGCAATCGATGCCAATGATCTCACGCCAAGAATGGCGCTCGATCTCATCTACGCTTGGCAGAAAAAACTTCGTTAAGGAACTAGTGCCAGAGATAGTACATTCCAATATTATAAAAATGACTTTTAATAGCGGGCGAGAATTTCCAATAAGTATGCAAACATAATATCCCGCTATGAGTCAGCCCTTTACAGAGATTAAAACACATTCAAATAGATCACTTTCAAAATAACTCCCGAGATTACATCACCATGACAACACCATTACTCAATTACAAAATCACAACGCCGGAGGTTGAAAAACATTCCACTCCGATTCTACTAATGCATGGATTATTCGGCGATATGAATAATCTCGGCATGATTGCACGAGGATTGGACGAATATACAACCATCCAAATTGATGCGAGAAATCACGGAGAATCATTTCACAATGATGTGATGAATTATGATGTGATGGCTGAAGATATCGTGCGATTGCTCGATCATCTGAACATCGATAAAGTGATTCTCATCGGTCATTCCATGGGCGGAAAAGCGGTAATGACCGTAACAAAGCTGATTCCTGATCGTGTGGAAAAGCTCATTATTATTGATGTTGCACCGGTTTCATACAAGGTGCGCCGGCATGATGAAATCCTGAGCGCTCTTAAAGCGGTGGAAAGCCAAGAGATTACCGATCGCCGGCAAGCCGCTGAACTCATGGCGGAATATATTACGGAAGGAGATTTCGTCATTCAATTTCTCCTCAAATCTTTCCGAAATGGCGCATGGCGCTTTAATGTTTCGGCATTAGATGCTGAATATCAAGCTGTTTCCGGCTGGCAAATCATTCCTGCATGGAAAGGCGAAGCATTCTTTATTATCGGTGGCGATTCCCCTTACGTCACAAGAGAATATCAAGCAGGTATCCAAGCGCAATTGCCAAATGCTTCCGCCGTTGTCATTGCCGGCGCAGGTCATTGGGTACACGCACAAAAGACCGATTCTGTCATTAGAGCGATTTTGAAATTTTTAAACAAAAATGTTTAAAATCGCACTTTAAATACTCAAATCGCAAAATAGACCATTTTTTCATTGACAGAAAAGCCCTAAAGCTCATAGAATAGCAACCCTAAGCCGGAGTGGTGGAATGGTAGACACGGGGGATTCAAAATCCCCTGCTGAAAGGCGTAAGAGTTCGAGTCTCTTCTTCGGTACCATTTTTAATTTAAAAAAGCCTGTATATCAATAGATTACAGGCTTCTTTTTTATTCCAAGGGACACAAAAGAAACGCTTTATTTTTACTTCTCCCTTTTAATGAAACTCTATGAGCTTCTTTATTCCCAAATTCTTTCTGATTTTAGTGGTTATTTCCCAATCTTCCCCGTCACATCTCTCGCAACCGCAATGCTGCCGATGACTTTTCCATCTGTATCTACCACTAATGAAAAGCTCATTTCCACATAGATTTTTCGAGTATCGTCCTTATGAAGCGCTCTTGTTAATGTGGGATTGCCGGATAATTGTAAGTTGCCGCTTTGAATGGCTCTTTCAAAACCTTGCCAATGCGCTTTTCGGATCTTTTCTGGAATAATAATATTCAGACTTTCGCCGATAGCGTCTTCTTTTGTAAAACCAAATATACGTGTTGCAGCGCCATTCCACCTTTGAATATTGCCGGCAAGATCTGCAAAAATTAATGCATCATTCATCTGCTCTATAATCTGTTCTGAAAGCTCATAATCCTTCATATCGTGACTCCTTTTCAGTTTTACTGATATAAACTATTTAGAAAATAGTCTATCGTTTATTTTCTATCATAATTCTAATTAGATTTTTTGCACAATCTATAATTATAATAAAACGCATATTCTAATTAATCATTAACGCATACTTTTATGAAGGAAATCATTGCATGTCTTTTCAAGAATCGATTCACATAGCATCATCTAAAGAAGCTATATTTGCACTATATAGAGATATTTCTAATTGGAATCAATGGGACGATGAAGTTGAAGCTTCCGCTATTACCGGAAGTTTTTCAACAGGTTCTTCAGGATTTTTAAAACCCCTAAAAGGCCCTAAGTCTAAAATCTATCTTGCTGATGTAAAAGATAACCGATCATTTACTGTTACGAGTAATCTTCCCCTTTGTAAAATCACATTTGAGCATGAAATCATTCCTATCCAAGACAACCTCATGAATGTGATTCATCGAGTTAGTTTTTCGGGAATTTTAAGTCCTTTATTTGGAAAAATTATTGGAAAGCAAATCCAAAAAGGCTTACCAAAATCGCTTTCAGGTCTAAAATCATCTGCTGAAAAACTCAGCCATCAATAATACAGATTCAGATAAATAAACTGCTCTTTCCTATTGCGAAAACAAGCAATTATGGGGATATTAAGCAACGTAATCCGATTACTATAAAACACAAATAAAGGAATGATCATGAAAACAGCTTATATCGTTCAGACTTTCACAAAACAAGGTTCTCAACTCATTACTGATACGCCAATTCAATGCAGCAATGCAGATGAAGCGATTCACCGAGCGGAAAAATTTGCCGAGATACGCGCCGGCGTGATTGCGGTATCTCAAGAATATGATGAAGAAACTGGGGATTTTGGAAAATTAGTCGTATTAGCAAAATCAGGAGAAATTCCTGCCGGTGCTATTGGAAGTGACGATTAAGGATCAATTTTGCGCAAAAACGTGAATTTCTGCACTTATTTATCATTTTTTGTAAATAGTGCTTGTGTTTATTCAAAAACTCTATAGTATGGCTACTTCATTAACGCGGGGTGGAGCAGTCTGGTAGCTCGTCGGGCTCATAACCCGAAGGTCGTTGGTTCAAATCCAGCCCCCGCAACCACATTCAAAAGCTCGTTATTTAACGAGCTTTTTTTACGTCTATCGGTTTTGCTTCTCTGAGCCAAAACAAGCATTAATTAATAATAGAATGAATCTTAGTGATGATTTAAGAAAGTTCAACTATAAATAGAAGCTGATTCATCGCTGGGTCGAATGTTTGCATTCTTCTCAAGATCCCGTGCCAGCACTGTTAATCCTTTTTAGAGTTTTAAACCGTTTAAATCATTTAAACCAAAATGACGATTAATATAGTGAAATCGATTTAAAAAACTCCATTACTAAACAGAGGCTGATTCATCGCTGGATCGAATGCTTGCAGCTTTTTGTAAATCTCGTGCCAGCAGTATTCATTCTTTTTAAAGTTTTCAGTAAAGAAAAATGACAATAATATTGATATTGCCCATCATAAAATTGCCGGTAATAAAAAAGATCATCTCAGTTTATGAAGATGATCTTTTAACTTTTCTATGACGAATTTATATTCCGAATTTATCTATGATTGATTATTGCGACAAACCTACAAAGCTCATTAAATCTCGGTAGAACATTCTTGCGCTTACTTGATAGCCTTTAGAAGTTAAATGCACTTTATCTTTGCCGGCAAGTTCTTCTCTTTCCCACTTCTCAATACTACACTGCCCGCCCATTGCTTTTTGCCAATCCCAATAGAGTAATCGCTCTGATCTTGCTACGGAATATTGCACTTCTTTTACCGCTCGATAAGATGGCGGCATACGATCTACGCAACTGCCATTTGCATCACGTAATAACGCATCTGGCGGACTCATTAGAAGAATTGCGGCATTCGGTAACTGCATTCGCACATTACGAATACTATCGATGAGATTCTGCTTATAATCCTGAATATCGAAAATCTCGTTAAAGGCTTCATTCGTGCCATATTCTAAAATGACGAGATCACTTTGGGTAGTACGTAATTCTGCAAGCCATTCCGGTGACCAGCGATTCCAAATCGCAAGCTGTGCGCCATTTGTCGCAATAGAAGAGACAATTGCGCCCGCTCGGTTACTCTGCTGTAACCATATTCCGCCAAGCTCGACATTACGATCATTCGCCATAATTCTAAACGGCATCGGCGTTCTGAAATCCATTGTTTGCCAACGCCCGATGCCACTCATGGAATTTGTGAGATTCAGACGTCCAATATCATTCGTAATGGAAATATCTTCGCTACCCCGCGCTTTCAGAACCATTTTAATATCCCAAAGATCATGACTTTTCTCAGGATTTGCGAGCGTTACGTCAATATAGCCGCCAACTCTTGTGGGTTTTGCAATATATCCGCCCATCGGAAAATCCAAGTCACTTGTCGATCTACTACTAGATAACTCCCAATTTCCGCTCTTCCAACGTACTTCAGCATTTCGCTGCCCTCGAACATTCATCGGCGTTACCCAACCAATGCCGGCATTTCCTAATCGGCTTTGTAAAGAATCTCTCAGTGCGCCGGTAAAGAGATCAGCGGCGCTATGCGAATCCCCAAATTGCGTGATCTTCACAACTTCATTGCCGCCTTGCGCAATCATCTGCATTTTCGCTCTGAGCTGTTCTGTATTGCGTTCACCAAAATCCGTAATGCCGGGACCGACATCTCGCTGATAATCGCTCATATCATCTGCGCTACATGCTGCGAGTAATAGCGCAACCATCATCATTACGCCATTTTTTAATACTTTCATTCTATTCCCTTATCTATTTATAGAAGCTCATATTGCAATGGTGAGCACATAATCTCATAAAATTCTATTCAATCTACTTATTCAACCTAACTATTCGATCCATATTAAGCATCCAATCGAATATTCAGGCATTTTCTAAAACCAACTAAAACCAATCCAAGAACAATCTAGGAACATCTTAATAATTGATTTTTATAACTTATTTCCATGTTTATTTTCAATCGAGCATTTTAGCTCTATCTTATTTAAAAGCGAGTTATTTACACTTTTAATGCGTTGATTCTTCATTGAAAGTTTCCGTTTCCGATAATAGCTCAAGCTTAGGTGCTTCCAGCTTTTCTGAAGATTCTCTCGCTTCTTCGGCCTCAATCACTTCCGCTTCTATCTCTTCAACTTCTTCCCGTTCAATGGTCAATTCTTCAATGATTCTCTCGGCAATTAATCTTTGCCCTGCGACCGTAAAGTGAATTCCATCGTTCGTTCGAACCTTTCGATTTCCCTCTTCGGTTTCCACATAAGCGCTATATTCTTCATCGCTACAACCTAAAATATCGTTCGTAGGAATGTAATGCCCATTGAACTTTTCCATCTCGGATTGATAAATCGTATTGAGATACACCATCGATTGATGCAGTTTATCCTTTCGCATACACGGTGCGCCGAGCCAAATCACCGGCAAATCATATTGATGTGCGGATAGTAAAATCTTCTGAACTCGCTCACGATATGCGCGCTCCCAATCTGCACTTTTAAAGCGTAAATATTGCTTTCTTCCCGGCACCGGAAAATCCCAAGGATCATTTGCACCCATATAGACCACAACTGCTTTGATATCCTTATCCTTGCTCAACGTATCTGCAACCACTTGTGGCCAGTTATAAAATTTCGGATACGCAAGCCCTGTGCTCTGCTTACTCAGATCAACGCCATCAATATTTTCAGACTTATGAAGGGATTGACGAACTCTTGGCGCAACGCCTTGCATTAAGGAATCGCCCACAAAAAAGAGCTTATCACCGGCAGTGACAATCACATCACTTGGCAACTGCGGAATTTCAGGGCCGTAAATAAACACTTCAGGCGCAACATCCTGCTTAACATCAGCACCAATCTCTCTATTCGCAATTGGATCATTCTCGTCGAATACTTCTTTCCCTTCTACGCCCTGATTATTAGCATGATGATCTTCTTTCTGATCTGCCGTATTTTGATAGCTTCTAGCAAAGAGTCGATCCGCTTCTTTAATTCCTTCTTGTGAAATAATCTCCGTGCGATATTCCAAATCATCTACCAAATCTTCTTTCGAGCCATTTTTAACTAAACCATACTCCTCAAGAACGGATTCGCCCCATTGCTCAATCGATACTAACGGCGATTCTTCATGATATGTTTGCGCCCAATAGACGTTGATGGATTCTCGGTATAGAAAGAAAATACCGGCAAGCGTGAGAAGCAGAATATACGCCACTTTTAATTTCGACATTATTCTCTCCTTAGAAACTTGCATAGATAAATTGTGGAATGCCGGAAGGTGCTAAATAGATCACGATCCATAAAATGGCAACGTAAATTGCCGGCAATAGTAAAAACGGGATTTTTTTCGTGACGTTCACAAACAGCGCCGGCAATTTTGTAAGAAGCGGATAGATCACAAATATCGCAATCATTAACAGCGCCAAAATCCCAAGCGGTTCGTAATAGAGCGTGATATCGCCAAAGTTACGATAGAGCGCCGTAATATATGCCATAGAATCATCGAAACTCTCGCTTCTAAAGAAGAGCCAACCTAAACAGACATAGTTGAAGGTTAAAAAGCGAAAGAGATATTTCCGCCAGCCAATGCTCTCTTTTCGCATTATCACTTTCACATGAGCTCTTGCCATTCCTTTCCGAAGAAGTCTTCGCTCTTTGAACTCATCTTTAATATTCAAAAATACAACGCCGATGCCATGAATTGCGCCCCAGATAAGAAAGTTCAGAGTTTCTCCGTGCCATAATCCCGACAAAATCATACCGATCATGACATTCACTTGCGTACGTGAAAATCCTTTACGATTTCCGCCTAAAGGAAAATAGATATAATCCCGAATCCATGTAGAAAGACTGATATGCCAGCGATTCCAGAACTCTTTCAAGCTCGTTGCTAAATATGGCGCATTAAAGTTTATCGGCAATTTAAAACCAAGTAACAGCGCAATTCCCGTCACTAAATCCGTATATCCTGAGAAGTTTAAGTATATTTCTACGGCATAAGCATAAACTCCTAAGATAAGCTCAACCGTATGATGTTCACTTGGGTTATCGAAAACCGGCTTCACAAAGGCTTGTGAGAAAAATGCGCTCAGCCAATAGACTTTAATCACTGCGAGAATAATCAACATAAACGCGCGGTGTGGTTCAATCACATTTCTTGGACTTGTTGCTTGAATTTGTGGCAGAAACACATTCGCTCGATTAATAGGGCCAGCAATAATACTTGGGAAAAATGAGAGAAAAAGTGCAAAGTCAAAAAAGCTCACAGGCGCAATTCCACGCCACTGATCTTCCGGCAATCCAACCTGCTTCTGATCCACTACTCTTTCATAAACAGAAACCAAATAGCTCATCGAATGGAAGGTATAAAAAGAGATTCCAATGGGCAAAATAATCTCGGCAATAGGCAACGTTAAATCAATGCCAAATTCACTAAGCTGATGTTGTACTTGCGGTGCGAAAAAGTTGAAATATTTATAAACCGCTAGATTCCCAATCGCCACAAATACGGAGATCACAAGCCATAATTTCGGCCATAAGCTGTATATAATACAGCTCGAAAGCAAGTAAATGGCAACAGTATAACTTCCCAATATCAGCGCAAAGTTAATATTAAATAACCCGACAATCAGGTAGCTACTGATAAGTAAAATCAGGTTTTGAATCCCAACAGAAGACCTAAAGCTCCAATAAAACAGAAAGAAAAGCACAAATATTGCCGAAAACTCTATTGATAGATAACTCACAATGCAACCTTACTTATCGATTTTGATAATTTTTAATAATATGCAATTTGAATGCTCAATTTGCATTTCTTCCATTTTAAATGGCTTTCAGCTTCAAACAATCATCCTTGATTCATTCAGATGAATCGCTCATTTTACGGATTTAAGATTGAGTTTCAAGCAAAGTATTTGATTCGTAATCAAAAGCATACTTATATTAAATATCCTCTTATTTTGGTCAGCAAGAATCCCCCATCGGTCATTATTATCAACATCCAAGCATCAGATAGGGTAAGCCAACACCTATTTGTAGCAACATTGTATAGCTTACCCATTCTAAATTATTCTATCGATACTAATATTTCTACTCTAACTCTTTCCCAGAAGTCTCTGGAACCAAAAATAAAACTAACATGCTAATTAAAACAGTTCCTATAACATAAAACGATGGTGATAATGGATTATGCGTCCACTCAAGGAGCAAAGTCACAAAAAACTGTGCAAAACCTCCAAATATCATCACGGAAAATCCGTAAGAAATAGATAGTCCTGTTGCTCGAATTCTACTCGGAAAAATTTCGGCACACATGACGATACTCGCCACGCCATTTACTGATAAAAATATTGACAATATACCTACAATGATTATTAGGACTGTGGGTTCTGGATATTGATTCAATATTAAAAAAGCAGGATAGATCAAAATAATAGTTGCAAGCCTGCCCCAAAAAATCATAGTCTTGCGACCTATTTTATCAGTCAACTTTCCCATAAAAGGAGCTAAAACTGCTTGCACAATTCCTGTTGTTGTAATCCCCCAAACAGCATATTTAAACTCCATCCCTAATTGAGAAGTAGAATAATTTGCCATATAAAATCCTATAATGTACGTTGGGGCGGTAATCCCAAGGATAAGTAAAATACCTGCTATTAACAACTTTACTTTCTTTTGAAATAACTCCCGTAATATCTCTTTTCCTTTCACGTTTTCAACATCTAATGTTTCAGGAAGATTTCGGCGAATATAAAGCGCTATAGGAATAATAATCAAACCAACCGCAAATGCCGCACGCCAGCCCCAAAGCTCCAGTGCCTCTATTGGCAATAATATCCCGAGCACCCCACCAATAAGTGCAGCAAGCAACTGACTAAAGCTTTGCCCAAACATCTGCCAACTACCATAAAATCCTCGACTATTATTATCCGCGTACTCCATCAACATTGCTGTCGAGGATCCCAACTCACCACCTAATGAAAATCCTTGTAGCAATCTAGCAAAAATAATAAGTATAGGCGCTAAAACCCCAATTGCTTGATAGGTTGGAGTAAGTATAAAAATAATAATCGACAATGCCATCAGTGATAATGTCAAAAGAAGCGCTGGTTTTCTCCCATATTTATCCGAATAAAGCCCAAGAAATATAGCCCCTAGCGGTCGAGAAACAAAACCAACCCCTAATGTAGCAAAAGATAATAGTAACTTTACAAACTCACTTTCAGCGGGAAAATATAATCGCCCTAGAAGAACTGCAAAAACTGTATATATACCAAAGTCATAAAACTCTATTGCATTCCCCATCGTAATGCCTACAACATTTTTAATTCTTGTCTTTTTATTGTCGTACTTAGAAACTTTAAACATAATTCCCCTCCTTATTTGGTCATTAGTTTATTTTTTGTTTTTGATAAGCAAATAAATGCAATCCTCCTATTTTTAAATAAAAATTTAAACCTGTTTAAAATAACGTGTACAGTTCTTATTTTCATAAATTTAAAACACAACCAAAATTACTACTAAATTGTAATTACAGCGTTTTATTTACTATACACAAAAAAACTTGATAGTACTTAAAACTCATTATTTTCAAAAACATAGGGATAGTTTCTATTGAAAAAAATAAAAAAAGATCAAATCTTGGAAATAGATTTGATCTTTTTTCATTTTTATACACTCATGCTGAAGAATGGTTTTGTCTGTTATGATCTAGTCAAATTCTCCTGCCGCTTTTCGTTTTAACATTTGGGGTTTTGTCCATACATAATAAACGAGCACCAACCAAATAAGCCATACAACACCGGCATATAAGGCGCTTCTTGCAGGTTCGTAATATCCTAAAACACCTATTACAAAAACCATAAATGCGATTGCAATTGCAGGTCCTACAGGCCAAAAAGGAATCGGGAATTTGAGCTCTTTTGCCTCTTCTGCTGAAAGTGTTCTACGCATTGCAACTTGAGATAATAGTACCGTCAACCAAACCCAAACGGTTGCAAATGTTGCCATTGCCGCAATGACAAAAAATAGATGTTTTGGGAAGAAATAGTTTAATACTACGCCCAAAATAAGAACAAAGAACATTGCGCCTACAGAATAAATAGGAACACCATTTTTAGAGAGCTGGCTATAAATTTTCGGAGCTTGTCCTTGTTTTGATAAACCATACATCATTCTTCCGGCGCCAAAAATATCACTATTAATCGCTGAAACTGCCGCCGTAATCACAACTAGATTTAAAATATTCGCTGCAGATTCTATTCCTAAACCGCTAAATATTGTCACGAACGGACTTCCTTGTAACCCTATTTGATTCCATGGAAAAAGTGAAAGCAGCACTAACATTGCTAAAAAATAGAATAGTAGAATTTGTACAGGTACAACATTAATGGCCATTGGAATTACTTTTTCAGGATCTTTCGCTTCTAATGCCGTTAATCCCAAGGTTTCTACACCTCCAAAGGCAAAAACAACCACACTAAACGAGATAATCACGCCGTGCCAGCCATTCGCCATAAATCCACCATGGCTCCAGAGATTACTGATAGAGCTTTCTGCACTACCATCCGTTGATAACTCCATCCCCGATAATAAAATGTAACCACCGGCAACGATCATGACAACAATCGCAACTACTTTCAGTAAAGATAACCAGAAACCTAATTCTCCAAAGAGCTTTACGGTACAAAGATTAATACCACATAATAAGATGGTAATTCCAAGTGCCCAAACCCACGGCTCGACATCGGGATACCAAAGCCCCATATAGATTGCAAATGCTGTAACATCGGCAATACAAACAAGCGCCATCTCAATGACATACGTCCAACCCGTAATATATCCCGGCAAAGGACCTAAATATTTAGTGGCATATGCCCCAAATGCTCCGGGTAATGCCTGATGCATAATCATCTCGCCGAGCGCTCGCATCACCATAAATACGGCAATACCGGAAATTAAATATGCCAATAAAACAGCAGGTCCGGCAAGTTGGATTGCATTCGCAGAGCCATAGAAAAGCCCTGTTCCTACTGCTGATCCTAATCCTATAAAAAGAACATGCCGTGTTGTAAGGCCTTTTTTTAATTGTTGTGTGGCCATAGTAAAACCCCCTTTCGATCTTATAGATCTAAATTTTTATTCAATAAGTGCCATTCCTAAACTCCTTGTATTATTAGGTGCGAACAAGTCTTCGCACCTATCATCCTATTTAAATTGTTAAGCGATTAACGAAGCTTATCGCCTAAGGCTGATTCAACTTTTACAATAAAATCATGATTAATAAGATCAATCGCTTTATGCATATCAATATAGGTAATTCGATCTGCTTCTAATGCAGGAATAAGCTCACGAATACTATCATATGCAACCTTTGTTCCGACGCCTAAAGCCTTATTTGCATCAGATTTATTCAAGTCAATTGCTTGGCAAGCAAGCATTAGTTCCATACCAACGACAGATTTTGCGTTATTAAAGATATCTTTAGCTTTACGTGCCGCGATCGTTCCCATACTGACATGATCTTCCTGGTTGGCTGATGAGGGAATAGAATCCACACTCGCAGGATGCGCAAGCACTTTATTCTCTGAAACAAGAGAAGCTGCCGCATATTGCACAATCATATACCCTGAATGAAGACCACCATTTTCCGTTAGAAATGCCGGTAAATCATTATTAAGCGCCGGATTCACTAATCGCTCGATGCGTCTTTCACTCACGTTCGCAATCTCGGCTAAAGCGATTCCTAGGAAATCGAATGCAAGTGCCATTGGTTGCCCGTGGAAATGGCCACCGGAAATTCCCATGTTTTTATCACGAAGAATAATCGGGTTATCGGTTACCGAGTTAATTTCAATCTCCACACGAGATTTCACAAAATCAATGGCGTCATGGCTCGCACCTTGAATTTGCGGCGCACAGCGAAGCGAATAAGCATCTTGAACACGAAGATCGCCTTGTCGCGTGGTTCTTTCACTATTTTTAAGAAGCTTTAAAAGATTCTCAGCAACAATTCCCTGCCCTGGATGCGGACGAAGCGCATGAAGTTCGGGAATAAACGGATCGGTAATGCCATTCAATGCCTCAATCGTTAAGCTTGTAGCGATATCATTGGCTTTTAGAAGTTGAATCGAATCGTATACCGTTAAAGCGCCCACCGCCGTCATGACTTGTGTGCCATTAATCAGCGCCAACCCTTCTTTCGATGTAAGCTCTAATGGTTCAATACCGGCACGTTTCATTGCTTCAGAACCTGCAAGCATTTCGCCTTCAAATTCCGCTTCTCCTTCCCCAAGCATTGGTAAAACCATATGCGCTAACGGCACTAAATCGCCACTTGCGCCTAAAGAACCTTTCTCATAAATACGCGGATGAACACCTTTATTTAGAAGTTCAATTAAGGTATTTAAAGTGCATAGACGAATGCCAGAGAAACCTTTCGCCAAGTTATTAATGCGAAGGAGCATAATCGCGCGAACAATTTCTTTACTAAACGTATTACCAATACCGCAAGAGTGGCTAATAATGAGATTTCTTTGAAGCTCTTTTGCTTCATCTTTAGAAATATGAACATTACTAAAATTCCCAAACCCTGTGGTAATACCGTATACAACTTCGCCAGAGTCAACCAATTGATCCACATATTCACGAGATTTCTCAACTTCACTAATCGCTTCTGCTGTTAATTCAATTTGATAATGATGTCTTGCAACATTGACAATATCTTCCAATGTAAGAGAGTTTCCATCAATTTTTATCATTGTCATATTCTATTCCTCTTCGAGATAATTAATTGTAATAATCTAATTTTTTAATAATGCAATTGGGGTATCACGATCTTTTACTCATTTTTATATGAGATCATTGATACGTTTCGATAGGTGCTTTTTAATAAAAAAAGTGAATAAACCCCATCTCCCAAGATCATCTCCTATGTTTCTTAGGGTTTTAAAATATGTTATGAGAAAATCATCCTGATCAACTCTTAGAATTCTGATGCTCTTAAATCATCATCTTTCATGCCACATGATTTATATATAATCGGTATATGATCGATATCTGATTTAAGATTTCCTCATTCAATGTTCTGTCATGCATGAATGAGGATTTAATGAATAAAAACATTCATTCTATGAATATTTTCAGAAGTATTAATGCGTAATATTTCCTTCAAATACACGATGAACTAGTGGGTTATATCCCACTTCATAGAATATCTCTACAGGATCTACGACATCCCAAACGACAAAGTTTGCGACAAATCCTGCTCGAATTTGTCCATGACTATTTTCTCTATTCAGTGCCTTTGCCGCATTTCTTGTTACGCCAGCCATTACCTCTTGTGGCGTTAATCCAAACAGTACACATGCTGCATTCATCGCTAGTCTTAATGATGTAAATGGACTTGTGCCAGGATTGTAATCTGTAGAAATTGCCATCGGAACGTTATATTGTCTTAGCAACTCAATGGGTGGTTTCTGTGTTTCTCGTAAAAAGTAGTAAGCAAGTGGTAATAATGTTGCAACCGTTCCTGATTGAGAGATCGCTTGAATCGCAGTTTCATCCAAAAACTCAATATGATCAACTGATAGCCCATTATATTGGGCAATAAGCTCACTTCCACCCAAGTTAGACATCTGCTCCATATGCCCTTTTACCGGAATATGAAGTGCTTTTGCCGCTTCAAATACCTTTTTAGTCTGCTCTAATGTAAATCCTACGGATTCGCAAAACACATCCACTGCTTCAAAGCTCTTTTCTGCCCATAAAGTCGGAAGGATTTCTTGGCAAACAAGATCGATGTACTCATCGCCGCGATCTTTGTATTCTAAGGGAATTGCATGCGCTGAAAGTAATGTTGGGACAACTTCAATGGGATACGTTTCACCCAGCTTTTTAGAAACAGCGAGCTGTTTTCTCTCACTTTCTAAATTCAGACCATAACCTGTTTTTGATTCTAAGGTTGTGACACCATCTTCTGCCAATGCCGCCATTCTTGGATAAGCTCTATCATATAGCTCATTAAAAGTAGCTTCTCGTGTATTTTTTACCGTAGAGTTAATCCCACCGCCATTTGTAGAAATTTCTGCATAAGGAACACCATTTTGACGAAGTTCCCATTCTTTTGCACGATTCCCCCCAAAGACAATATGGGTATGACAATCTATAAATCCTGGAGTAATCAGAAGATCATCTACCTGATGAATGAGCGCATCCTCAGGCATTTCATAACTCCCTTCTTCCAATAGAGCCACAATTTCTTGATCTTTTGTAAGTAGATCATATCCTTCAAGCAATCCATAATCTTGCGTTAAAGATGAATCCATAGTCGCAATCTTAGCACCTCTCCAAATGGTAAGTCCTTTAATTGCATGAAATGATTGACTCATATTTTATCCTCATCGTTATCGTGATTAATAAAGAAATAGTATCTTATAAAGATCTCATCTTTTATCTTTTATAAAAGGATTTGTATTCCATCCTTTTCATTCGTTCTTCGTTATTTTATGAAGCATTTATTAAGTCGTTGCTGAACATAAACGTAAAATGCAAAAAGTACTGCTATCAAAACCAACATTAAACTATTGAGCTTTTCCAGCAGTACTTCCTACTATTTTCAATGTATTACAAGTTTTTTACTTAATCATCGGTAGGTTAAGTCCTTGCTCTTTTGCACAGTTAATTGCAATTTCATAACCTGCATCCGCATGACGCATCACACCTGTAGCTGGGTCATTTCTTAATACTCTTGCAACACGTTTATCGGCATCTTCAGAACCATCACAGAGGATAACAACTCCTGAATGCTGTGAGAAGCCCATACCAACACCACCACCATGATGCAAAGAAACCCATGTTGCACCGCCAGCAGTATTCAATAATGCGTTGAGTAATGGCCAATCTGAAACTGCATCTGATCCATCTTTCATGGATTCTGTTTCACGGTTAGGAGAAGCGACTGATCCTGAGTCTAAATGATCTCGGCCAATCACAATCGGCGCTTTCAATTCGCCATTACGAACCATTTCATTAAATGCTAAACCTAATCTTTGACGATCTTTCAATCCAACCCAGCAGATACGCGCCGGCAATCCTTGGAATTCAATACGGTCACGCGCCATATCTAACCAATTATGAAGATGTGGATTATCTGGAATCAGCTCTTTTACTTTTTGGTCTGTTTTGTAGATATCTTCAGGATCCCCTGATAATGCTACCCAGCGGAAAGGTCCTGTTCCTTCACAGAAAAGTGGGCGAATATATGCCGGTACAAATCCTGGGAAATCAAAGGCATTTTCAACACCTTCTTCAAGTGCCATTTGGCGAATATTGTTTCCATAGTCAAATGTTGCTGCGCCACGTTTTTGAAGCTCTAGCATTGCTCTCACTTGTTTTGCCATGCTTTTTCTTGCTTCACGCTCTACTTCAGCTGGATTTGAGGTGCGCTTCTCTAGCCACTCTTCCATTGTCCAGCCTGATGGTAAGTAACCATTAATCGGGTCATGTGCACTTGTTTGGTCTGTCACAACATCCGGCGTAATGCCTCTTTCTACTAATTCTGTAAAGATATCTGCGGCATTACCTAAAAGCCCGATAGACGTTGGCTTTCCTTCTTTTTTCGCAAGTTCTAAGAGCTCTAATGCTTCATCTAACGTTTTTGCTTTTTTATCGACATAACGAGTTTTCAATCTGAAATCAATGCGTGTTTCATCGCAATCGACAGCAATGGTATTGAATCCCGCCATTGTTGCCGCTAAAGGTTGCGCGCCACCCATTCCGCCTAAACCGCCGGTAAGCACCCAACGACCTGATGGATCGCCATTAAAATGCTGTTTCGCTGCCGCAACAAATGTTTCATACGTTCCTTGAACAATTCCTTGCGAGCCGATGTAGATCCAAGAACCTGCGGTCATTTGTCCGTACATCATTAAACCTTTTTGGTCTAATTCATGGAATTTTTCCCAAGTTGCCCAATGCGGTACGATATTCGAGTTCGCAATTAAGACTCTTGGCGCATCTTTATGCGTTTCAAAAACACCGACAGGTTTTCCTGATTGCACTAATAACGTTTCATGATCTTCAAGATTTTTGAGCACTTCCAAAATCTTATCAAAGCATTCCCAATCTCTCGCTGCTCTTCCGATGCCGCCGTAAACAACTAAGCTTTTTGGATGCTCTGCAACTTCTGGATCTAAGTTATTTTGAAGCATTCTGTAAACAGCTTCTGTTTGCCAGCTCTTACAAGTAAGCTGATCCCCTTTAGGTGAACGAATAACACGGCTATTATCTGTACGATGTGACATAGTAATTAACTCCTCTAGCTCTTTTTATCGATATCTACTAAGATCGTTTCATTCTTCTCAGTATTTAAATTCATCTTTTGCTGCAAATGTATATACATTTGTTAAAGCAATGTATGTAATTAACCATGTTTTTTTGATTATGGCAAGTGTTTTTTATATTAAGTATAGATAAATTAACATATTGATATTATTAGTATTATCGTATTAATACATTGATAATCCATTTATAATCAAGCAATTATCAGGGTTTTTAAGAAAACTTTCACTTCAAAGCCCTATAACGGCATGATAGAATCCTCTATCAGTTACTCCCAAATAATTATACATTTAGATGCTTATTAGCTTCTATCTTCAAAATTACTTTTCAATAAGACGTCTGCTTATGGCTATTCCAAAATTTAAAAGCATTAAAAATTATCTACTTAACAGCATTGCCTCTGGCGAGTACCCTCCTGGCTCTCAAATTCCTACAGAATTAGAATTGTCGGAAAAATTTGGTGTGAGCAGAATGACAGTAAATCGTGCGGTTAATGATTTAACGACACAAAATGTTCTTACAAGAACCGCGGGGAAAGGTACATTTGTCACAGGACAAAAATCAGCCACATCTCCGGCAAATATTGGGGATATTAAAAAAGAAGTACTAGAACGCGGTAATCAATATGCCGTAAAAGTCTTAGCGCAAAAGAGCACTCCTGCGGATGATGTGACTGCATTAGGATTAGGGATTCATACAGGTGCTAAGGTTTACTATTGTCAACTCATTCACTATGAGAATGGGTTACCCCTAATTTTAGAAAATCGTTATATCAACCCCATCTTTGTACCTGAGTTTATTGATCAAGATTTTACGCAATACACACCGACGGGCTACTTGCTTGAGAAACACGGTTTAAGCCGAATGGAACAGGCAATAGAAGCTATCGCTTGCACATCTCAATATGCAAAACTCCTTGAGATCTCTGAAGGTGAACCTTGTCTTTATATTTCAAGAAGAACGTGGGATAAACATAATATCATTAGTGTTTCCTCATTTTTAGCGCCGGGAATGCGATACAAATACTTCTTTGGTAGAAATTATTCTTCCTAATAATCTTCCTCGGCATCATAATCATACTATTTACCATCAAAAGGCGCTTACTACTCTCGTAATAAGCGCCTTTACATGTTTTCAACTCCTATAGTTCTATAAATATAGAAGTTATCGAAACAATCGCCTCAACACCGATACTTCCTATTCAGGATTTTGAGTATTATTCCCTACAGAATCAGAGCTATTTTTTGCCGTATTCACTGTTGATTCTTTCGAAACTATTGAGTCTGTAGACACTTGAACTTGCGCTGTATTATCAGCAGTTTGTGCAATTAAAAAAGGATTTTGATCATTATTAACGTTAAGCGTTTCTGTTGGATACGCTAAGTCCGCACCATGCTTTTGAATAATTTCAATCATCGAAAAAAAGATCTCTTGTTGAGCCTCTAACCACTCTTCCCACTTTACTGTTTTCGTAAAACAATGGACCATAATATTCAAAGAAGAATCAGCAAACGCATTGAAGTTTACTAATAAATCTTGAGTCTGATCAATTTTATCACTACTTCGCAACATCGATCGAAGCTCATCAATAATCGTCGACATTTTACTAGCATCTTCACAGCGAAGACCTAATACAACATCGATGCATCGATTTGTCATTCGTCCTGGATTTTCAATCGTAATGGATGAAAAAAGAGAATTTGGAATATAGAGCGGTCTATTTTGAAATGTCATGATCTTTGTCATTCGCCAACCAACTTCTACGACAATGCCTTCTATTTCTCGATCTGAAGATTTAATCCAATCTCCAATTTCAAAAGGTCTATCAAAATAGAGCATCACGCCGGAGAAAAAATTCCCAAGAACATCCCGACTGGCAAACCCTAAAGCTATTCCACCAATCCCTCCAAAGGTCATGAGTCCTGATAGACTTAAACCAAAATGTTCACCAAAAAGTAGAACAACACTAATAAAAATAGTGATTTTTAAAACTCGTGTGATAAACCTTGCTGAAGTTTTATCTGCCCCTTTTTTAATCTGAACCTCTTCTAAGCCATTTGCAAAAAAGAATAAGATTTTAATAGCAATTAATGCGAACAAAAGCGTTTGAATATAATTAATTGTTTCTACTGAAATAAACTTAATGTGAAATTCTTTTAAGGCCATTTCGAGGTAGTTAGTGAAAACGATAACTCCTGCATACAGCGTTCCACCTAAAAGGAAATGAAAAATAATACCTTTTTTACCCAAAGTATGCTTTTTAGCAACAAAGTAAAAAAGTATGCTCATCAACATAAATCCGCCGAAAAGCGCCATTCCTATACCATATTTTATCATCATAGGATCTGTCATTTAGAAATATTCCTTTTTCAAATTTATTCCATCCATAGAACCATTACTATTTAAATAGCGTGAAGAATATGCTGAATATCTACAGTAAAATCTTCATTTATTCTAATCTATATTCCTACTTTAAGTATCACTATCATGAGTAAATCATCAATCCTTTTGATTTCCCCCGAAACAACGGACAAAAAAATAGATAGTGATACATCATGTAAACACTATCTATTTTCGATTTTCACTAAAACAACTATCAACAAAGTATCTATTAGCTGATATGTAAGATATACACTCTTTCTTAAAATTGATATGCCGTTGAATCTGCTAAAGATACAATATCTTTAAGCATAATTATGACAGATGATCCGTCTCTAGTATAGATATCTGATGGATTAAAGTAGTCTATTGTATCTTTCTGAATTCCTTGCTTTTTAAAGGAACCTAATAGTTTTCCTTTATTATTAGATTTTACTGCCACAATTTCGGGTATTTCCACCACAGGCACAGCAAACATCTCTTTTTCCAAAGCTAATTCTGATAACGCTAAAACCTTGGGAATATAAGCTCTGGTAATTTCAGGAAGTTCAATATTCCAATAGTCATCTGGCTTACCAGCATCTCTATTTTTCTTCATGCTTCGAAGGACTCTACCCTCTCCTGCATTGTAGGCAGCTAACGTTAATAACCAATCGCCATCAAAACGCTTATTTAAATATTCTAAATAATCTAATGCGGCTTCAGTAGCTCTTACTAAATCGAGTCTGCCATCAGACTCTTTTGTTACTCGTACACCAAATGTTTCCGCGGTTGGTTTTCCTAATTGCCACAACCCGATATGTAAGCCATTACGAGCATTCGGTTTATAGCCACTCTCCACTAACGGAACGAAAGCTATTTCTAGCGGCATATTGCGACGTTCTAACTCTTTTACCACATAGTTGAAAACAACTAATCCATTCTCATCTAAATGCGTAAAAATCGCTGAATTTTTAGTTTCAAAATTATGAATCATCTCCTTAACACGAGCATGATTTTTATCGCTGATCTGCATTCCATTTGATAACTTTGTCGACAACAACATCTCTTGTGGATTCACTCTATCAATGCTCTTGCTAAAACTCCAAGAGAACACTGAAGAGACTAATACGCACAAAGAAACGCCTAATTTTAACTTTAAATCACAAGCTTGCTTTTTAATCATCCTAATCATTCACATTATTGAACACAAAAGGATTATATCCCAAGATGAACAAAAAAACTCCTTTATTTTTTATATATCCATCATAAATTTACTAAATATCTCTGATAGATATATAATATTTTCAAATTAAAAATGCCCGATAATTCGATACCCGTGGTATAAGAGAATATTTAAACATTCTTATAGATAATGCGGTAAAATAGCCCTCATGACAAGCCAGAAAAATCGCAAAAAAATCCTTTTAATTAACGGTGTTAACTTAAATCTCCTAGGGTTGAGAGAACCTGAAATATATGGCCACACAACCTTAGAAATGCTTGAAGAACACCTGATTAAAAAATCTCAAACGCTTGGTTTTGATTTACAAACCCTGCAAAGTAATCGTGAATACGAAATCGTAGATGCGATTCACCAGGCTAAAACAGATAACATTGCCGGAATTATCATTAATCCCGGCGCTTTTACTCATACTAGCGTTGCTATTCGGGATGCTTTTTTAGGAGTGGATGTTCCTTTTGTTGAAATACATATCTCAAATGTGTATCAACGGGAGACATTTAGACATACTTCCTATCTATCAGATATTTCAAAAGGTGTGATAGTTGGTTGTGGTCTTTATGGATATGAACTTGCACTACTTAATATTACGAATATAATCTCTAGCAAATAGATCATAAGGAGATTCCCCTTCGGAATCTCCTTACATTTTTCAAATAGGAGCAAATCTTAATGGATATTAAAGAAATCGAAAAACTCGTAGAACTCATTGATAAATCCTCAATTGATGAAATCGAGATTACTGACGGTGAAGAATCACTCCGTATTAGTCGTTTTCCTAAAGAAACTCAAGTATTCACTGGCCAAATGCCAATGATGCCACAAATGCAAGCAGCTCCAGCGCCGCAAGCAAATGTTCAAATGCCATCAGTTGCAACAACAGCAGCTCCTGAAGCTGCACCGGCAGAATTATCAGGTAAAATTGTTCGTTCACCAATGGTAGGAACTTTCTACCGTGCGGCATCTCCTACTTCAGCGGCATTTGCAGAAGTGGATCAACAAATCAATACTGGCGACGTTGTTTGCATCATCGAAGCGATGAAAATGTTCAACCAAATCGAGTCAGAACTTTCAGGGAAAGTAGTTAAATTCTTAGTTGAAAATGGTGAACCTGTAGAGTTTGATCAACCTCTAATGATCCTTGCATAAGGAGCAATTCGAGATGTTAAAAAAAGTATTAATAGCAAACCGTGGAGAAATTGCACTCCGTATTCTAAGAGCTTGTAAAGAGCTTGGAATTCAAACTGTTGCAGTTCACTCAACCGGTGATAAAGATTTAAAACACGTTCGCCTTGCGGATGAGTCTGTTTGTATTGGTCCTCCGGCACCAGGTTTAAGCTACCTCAATATTCCTAGCATTATTGCAGCAGCTGAACTTACAAATGCAGATGCCATTCATCCTGGTTACGGCTTCTTAGCAGAAAATGCTGACTTTGCTGAACGTGCGGAAAATTCAGGCTTCATGTTCATTGGCCCTAAAGCTGAAACCATCCGTATTATGGGTGATAAAGTTTCTGCGAAAAAAGCAATGATTGAAGCAGGCGTTCCATGTGTTCCAGGTTCTGATGATGCCTTAACAGATGATGCAGATGCAAATATCCTTTTAGCTCGTGAAGTTGGTTATCCTGTCATCGTTAAAGCTTCAGGCGGCGGCGGCGGACGTGGAATGCGCGTTGTTGAATCTGAGAAAGATCTTCTTCGCTCTATCGAGCTTACAAAGGCAGAAGCGCTTGCGGCATTTGGTAATCCTGAAGTATATATGGAGCGTTATTTACAAAAACCGCGCCATATTGAAGTGCAAATCTTGGCAGATGGTCAAGGAAATGCAATTCACTTAGGAGAGCGTGATTGCTCATTGCAACGCCGTCACCAGAAAGTTCTTGAAGAAGCGCCGGCTCCTGAAATTACGCCGGAAGAGCGTACACGTATTGGAGAAGCGTGTGTTGAAGCGTGTAAACGCATTAACTATCGTGGTGCAGGAACATTTGAATTCCTTTATGAAAATGGAGAATTCTTCTTTATTGAGATGAATACCCGTATTCAAGTTGAACATCCTATTACTGAGATGATCACAGGAATCGACCTTGTTCGTGAGCAGCTTAAAATTGCAAGTGGCATGCCGTTAACCATCAAACAAGAAGATATCAAGTTTGAAGGTCATGCTATTGAATGCCGTATTAATGCAGAGCATCATGAAACATTTATTCCATCACCAGGCATGATTACAACATATCATCCACCAGGTGGCCCTGGAATCCGTATTGATACCCATATCTATGCGGGCTATGCTGTTCCTCCTTTCTACGATTCAATGATCGCAAAAATCATCGCTTATGCGCCTACTCGCGAGATGGCAATTGGCAGATTAAAAAATGCACTTCATGAGTTAGTGATTGAAGGCATCAATACAAATGCGGAACTTCATTTGAAAATCCTTAATGATCCAACATTCTTAAAAGGTGGTATGGATATCCATCACCTTGAGAAAATGTTAAAAGAGAGCAAAGTTACTGCTTAATATCATTAAATATAATCATGTGATTATTTAATAAAACACAAACGTAAAAGCCACAAATATTGATTTGTGGCTTTCTTTTTAACCAGAATTTATAAACTGCATTTTTACAGCTACTTATAGTGCTTAGATCCAAGTATGAAGTGCGACACTTTTTAACTATCTGAAACGGAAGTAAGATGTGACAATGCTCCATTATCCATCCCTTCCCGGAGTTGAATTATGTCGCATTATTCACATCTTACCCTTGAA
>NZ_JBTXLY010000012.1:0-111343 GCF_054871845.1 Ignatzschineria sp. LJL83 | reverse complement strand
CCTTTCTTCAAGGGTAAGATGTGAATAATGCGACATAATTCAACTCCGGGAAGGGATGGATAATGGAACATTGTCACATCTTACTTCCGTTTCAGATAGTTAAAAAGTGTCGCACTTCATACTTGGATCTAAGAATTAAATAGTTAAAATTAATTTGTAATACTTAACTTATTGTTTTTTTATATAAAAGGATGTGTGTTTAATGGGATCTTTTTCAGTTTTTCATTGGCTTATTTTAATAGTGGTATTAGTGATTTTCATTGGTCTACCTATATTGGTAGCGAAAATGATATCGAAAAGTATAGAAAATAATAGCCAGAATCCCAAAAAGCAATTGGGGGTTGGGTTTGGAATACTATGCTTCCTTTTTCCATTTATAGGAATTATCCTTGGTTTAATGAGGCTTCAGAAACCTTATGGTAAGAGTGCTTTGTTATTAGGTGGGTTAGGCATAGGTGTTGGTGTGTTATTTAATATCCTTGGTTCTATGAATTAAAGTAAAAACGTAGGTAATATATTTACCTACGTTTTTTTGATTATAAAATTAGGCTATTCAGTTTTACAAGCGGATGCACAACGGTTGCGTTATCCATGCGTTTGACTTGTCCTCGGCAGGAAGAACCGGTTGCAAGCAGTGTTGTAACATCATTTTTCTGAACGATATCTTCCCATGATTGCGAATAGATTTTTTTCGACACTTCGACATTTTTCTTGATGTGTCCAAATGCACCGCTCATGCCGCAACAACCTGATTTCATCAGCTCAAGATCAACACCAAATGCCGAGAATACAGTTTGCCACGCTTTGGGTGCATTAGTTGCATTGGTTTTTTCTGTGCAATGACTTAAGAGTTTGAGCGTTTCGGCATGATTGATTTGCGGTAGATTCTCAGCAGTTGCAAGATAACGGCTGAGCCATTCTTGTACTAATTCTACTTGTGGCGTTTCTAAGCCAATTGCCGGATATTCATCACGATAAGTGAGCGTAATAGGTGGTTCAATGCCGATTAATGGAATGCCATAAGCTTGAAGTGCTACAAGAAGAGATTGCTGCTTTTCGGCTTCTTTTTTGAATTGATCTAGCGCGCCGTAAACTTGTGCGACTTTTCCAGAAGGTTGGTAAGGCGCAATAAAGACTTCAATGCCGAGCTTTTGGAAGAGTTCTACTGCGGCATTAAATGTCGTTGCATCATAAAATCTAAAGAAAGAATCCGGCACGATAATGACGGCTTTGCTCTTATCTTTCACACGAACTAATGGGGAGAGATCCTCTTTCGATAATTCATGATATAAATTTTGTGGCGCAAGATAAGCTTTTTTCTCAAGTTTTGGCAGATCGACTAATCCTAAGAAATCGAATGCTTTTTTTCCTAAAGAACTGCTAACAACTAAGTTATAAGCGCTACTGACCTTGTTTGTGATCGGTGCCATACTTTCAGAATTAATCAACAATTTCTCATAAAGCGGACGTTTATGGTTTTGATAATATTGATTTAAAAACTGCGATTTAGATGCCGGAATATTCACTTTAATCGGGCATTCGCCGGCACATGATTTACAGCTTAAGCAGAGCGAAAGAGAATCGTAAACCTCTTGCTCAAAGGCTGCATTCACGTTGTTATTAGACTTTTGACGAAGCCATTCTTTGATGAGTTCCGCTCGGCCTTTTGGTGAATGAATTCGTTCACGAGTTGCCTTATAGCTTGGGCACATTGCCGCATCGGTATCGTAGTTGAAGCAAGCGCCATTTCCATTACAGTAGAGCGTGGTTTGATACGCATTTTCTGCCCAATAATGGCTGTTAATTTGTCTGTTGTAATCAGCACGAAGAGGAACACCATCAATTTTCAGAAGGGGCATTTCATTGGCGCTTGAAATCTTACCGGGATTGAGCTGATTGAAAGGATCGAATGTTGCTTTGACTTGCTGAACGAGCGGGTAGAGCTCGCCGAAAAAGGTTTGTGCATATTCAGAACGAACGCCTTTTCCATGTTCTCCCCAAAGTGCACCGCCATATTTTTGGCAAAGCGCAAAGACTTTATCGGAGATTTCACGAATGAGCGGACGATCTTCTTCGAGTTTTAAGTCAAGCGCCGGGCGAACATGAATCACGCCGGCATCGGCATGGCCAAACATACCGTATTTTACATGCGCATGATCGAGAATATCTCTAAATTCTGCGATAAATGGCGCAAGGTTTTTCGGCGGAACCGCCGTATCTTCTACGAAAGGAATCGGACGGCGATTGCCTTGTACAGCGCCGAGTAACCCCACCGCGCGTTTACGTAAACCGTAAATATCCGTGACGGCTTTTTTGCCCATTAAAGGGCGGATAGATAATCGGCTACTTTCAGGATGTTGCTCGACATATTCCATAAATGCCGAGATTTTTTCTTCTAAAAGCGCTTCCGTATCAGCATTAAATTCAATGAGCTGAATCGCTTTCAGTTCGGAATAATCAATGCCGGTAAAGTATTGCTCTGTCGTTGCCCAGATGAAATCATTTTTGGCAATTTCCATCACAACGTTATCGATTACTTCCACCGATGTTGGCGTTGGATTGGAGCTCATTAATACCGGCGCATCATGAAGCGCTGCAATAAAGTCATTATAGGTAATGAGGATTAATGCGGTTTCTTTAGGAATCGGCAGAACATTGAGTTTTGCTTCTGTGAAAACGCCTAATGTGCCTTCAGATCCGCAGAGAAGATGATTGAGGTTTTTACGAGAATCTTGCGTGAAATGATCGAGATCATATCCTGTAATAAAGCGGTTTAATTGTGGAAAATGCGCATGAATTTCCGCTTTTTTTGGCTCTAGTGCATCAAAGAGCTTATTCACTAATGGGAATTGATCGGGATCATTCAGCTCCGTTTCTGTGAGCGCACGACTACGAATTGCTTCTCCGCCAATAGGATATGCGAGAATCTCAAGCACGTGTTGGCTTGTTTTGCCATATTCACAGCTTCCTTGTCCTGAAGCATCCGTATTAATCATACCGCCGATTGTGGCACGGTTTGAAGTGGAAAGTTCCGGCGCAAAGAAGTAGCCAAAAGGGCGAAGATAGGCATTGAGCTGATCTTTCACAACACCTGTTTGCACAGTAACGGTTCTTGAAGCTTCATCAAATCCCAAAATATTGTTCATATGACGTGAAATATCAAGGATAATGCCGTTATTGAGCGATTGCCCATTGGTTCCCGTTCCACCGCCGCGCGTTGAGAGCGTGACCGTTTTAAATTCTGGCTTTGCTAACAGCTTCATCACTTTTGCCACATCATCATTGGACTTTGGAAAAAGTACCGCTTCCGGCATCATCTGATAGATGGAGTTATCGGTTGCAGAGATTAATCTTTCGGCATAGCTGACTTCAATATCGCCGGAAAAATGTGTGGCTTTTAACGCTGTTAAAAATTGCTCGGTTGCGGCAGATGAGTTGGGAACGCTTATCATGAAGTTATTTACCGTTGTTACGTTTAGGTTGATCTAGATATTCTTGAGATTGCATTTCAATCAGACGGCTAATGGTTCTATCAAACTCAAAATCGAGCGCTTTTTCGCCCTTCGGTTCGTAGAGTTTGTTCATCGGTACGTCTGAGGCGATAATGACTTTCACGCCTTGGTCATAAAATTCGTCGATCATAATAACAAAACGGCGCGCTTCGTTCTCAAGAAACCTCGTTAATTGCGGTAATCCGCTGAAAAACACCGTATCTAATACATTTGCGAGATAGATAAAGTCTTGAGAAGAACGTGCTTTTTTACACGCTTCATCAAAAGTAAACCACGCACAGTTATCCACCATTTCGATCATCTCAAACGCATGACCATTCACGTCTAAGGTTTCAGGCTCGCTCGATCCGCCGGAGATATCTTCAAATTGTGTTCTAAAGTGATTTTCTTGCGCAGAATGATCGCCGACAAACCAAACATCTGCGCTCTCAATATGGCGCATGCGGTAATCTTGCTCGGTATCTAACACGATAATGCCTAAGCGCTTTTTGATGATCTCAATTGCCGGCAAAAATTGCTGTCTTTGTAAGCCATTTTTATAAAGCGCATCAGGTTCACGATTTGAGGTTGTGATGAAGAAAATTCCTTCGGCAAGAAGCGCATCGAGAAGGCGATAGAGAATCATCGCATCCGTGATATCAATCACATGGAATTCATCTACGCAGAGCACTTTGCACTCTTTGGCAAACTCTTTGGCAACGAGTTTTAATGGATCCTCTGAGCCTTGATGCTGACGCATTTTTTTATGCACATCTTGCATGAAATGGTAATAATGCTCACGAATTTTCGGCACATCGATATTGTCGAAAAAGAGATCCATCAGGAATGTTTTCCCACGCCCAACTCTGCCATAAATATAGAGCCCGCGCGGATCGCTGTAGGTTACGGGCGCCGTTGCAAATGGATTGCGGAGCTTTTGCATAAAAGAGCGATTGTCTTCTGCGGTAACAGGTTTATCGTTTAAAATTTTCTCTCTGAGCTTGTCGTAGCTTTCGGCAACGCTGACTTGCACAGGATCGATATTAAATCCTTTTTCCTCGATAAGCTTAAAATAAGCTTCTTTGATTGTGGTCATAATTATTTTTATTCCTCATTTTTTGCCCGGCGTTTTTTAAAGAATGCTTTAATTAACTGACTGCATTCTTCCTGAAGAACACGGGGAATAACATTGAGTTTGTGATTAAATGCTTCGTAATCATTCACATTAAGATTGGTGCCTAATGCGCCATTTCGGGAATCTCCGGCGCCATAAACAATGGTTTCGATGCGAGAATGCAAGAAGCTTCCGGCACACATTGTACAAGGCTCTAATGTTACGTAAAGCGTTGTTTTTGGAAGACGATAATTGCCCATTATACGACAAGCTTCTCGTATGGCAACGATTTCAGCATGCGCCGTTGGATCGGAATCGATAATAGAACGATTATGACCGCGCGCGATAATTTCGCCATCTTGCACAATCACAGCGCCAATAGGAACTTCGCCAATATCGCCGGCTTTTTCCGCTTCGATCAATGCTTCTCGCATAAACGCTTCATGCATTTGTTGCTCGCTTTTCGGCATTTCAGGCAGTTCCTTAAGGTTTGTTTCGGCATTGTGATGATTCATTGTGGAGATCTCTATTTTTGATTCTAACGTTAGTTTTGATTCGGACTTCATTTAGACTTCATTTTGACTTTATTCAGGTTTCGTTCATTTGAAAGCTGACTTGCGGCGGGAGGGAATGTTTGCACTCATTTTACAATCCCGCGTCCGCAGATTAGGCTTCTTTTATCCCATTTTTTATAAGAAATAGTGACTTTCATTGCGGGCGAGAGCTTTGTAGAAGAGAGTAAATGTTCTACCTCGCTTTTGATCCCCTTTCTTTAAAAATAGTTGTTTTAGTTTAAACTTCTAAGAAGGATGGATAGTGCTGGCGTGGGATTTTCATAAGAATGCAAGCATTCGACCCAGCAATGAATCAGCCTCTATTTTACAATGGGTTTTTCTTAAATTGCTTTCTCTTAAATCGGTTTCATTATATGTGCCAAATTTGATGCTTCATCCAAAGAAATTATGCAAAAAGCACTAATTTTGCATAGAAATGGCTGATCACTCTTAAGAGAAGGAAAAGTCCTAAAACAATGACCATTGGTCTGAAATCCATTACGCCGGCTTGTAACTTGAATGGAAAGCGCTTGACGAGTGGATTTGTGAGTTGCGAGAGAAGACTCATAAATACCGTTTGTCTTGGAGATGAACCAACCCAGCTACTGATCGCTTGAATGATGAAGGCGAAAAGATAGATATAGATAATGTTTCGAGCAATCTCAAGTGCTACAACGCCGGCTAAAAGAAGCGGGGAAATAGGGTGAATCACGCCTATGAGCATCAGTAAGACATATTTCAAAATCGTGATAATGACTGCTGCAAGAATACATGCCCAATCTGCACTGCCGATAATCGGCGTAATTTTACGAATCGGTAAAATTACGGGATTCGTGAGTTTGACGATAGACTGCACAATCGGATGAAAGAAGCTCGCCTTTGCTAATTGAAGCAAGAAGCGAAGCAGGATAAAGATAATGGCGAAGCTATATGCCATTTCGATGATGAATTCTAGGATTTGAGTCATAGGATTGACGATTCCTTGTTGTAAAAAAGCTACGAAAGTTGTGAAAAACTATGAAGATCTCATTAAGAAGATCACATTAAAGAGAGAATAGATAAAAATGACCTATTTGATCTCTTGAGAAATGATTTCAGAAAGCTCTTGATCTCGATTAAAAGCCGCTTGCATTGCATCTTGAATAATGCGATCTAAATGATTATTTTCAAGGCTGAAAATCGCTTGTTCCGTGGTTCCTTTCGGCGACATCACGTTTTTCTTCAATGTTTCTAAAGAATCGGTGGATAGCTGACTATATTTCGCCGAACCCAAAACAGCTTGTTGCGTGAGCGCTTTACTACTTGCTTCATCTAAGCCCATTTGCACGCCGACTTTCGTCATAATATCCATGAGGTAGTAGATGTAAGCAGGGCTTGAGCCAGAAACGGCAACTACGGCAGAGATGAGTTTTTCTTCCTCTAACCAAGCAGTAATTCCGCAACTTTTAAAGATTGTATCGGTAATTTCCTTTTGGGAATCTGACACAAATTCATTAGCGAAAATTGCCGAAGCACCTAAACCAATGGTTGCCGGTGTATTAGGCATCACGCGAATAATGGGATGTTCATCTTTCGCAACACCACGTAAAATGCCGGCAACAGAAACGCCAGCGGCGATAGAAATTAAGAGTTGATGCGGTTTTAAAAGCGGTTTTAATTCTGCCAATAATGCCGGAAAACCTTGTGGTTTAATGGCAAGCACAATGATATCGAGGGATTCAATAAAGTCCTTATAATCCGCCATTGCCGTAATTCCTAAATCTTCTTGGAAATGTCGGCGTTTATCTTCATTTCGATCACAGACAAAGAGATTAAATTCTGATGTTTGTTGGCTTAAGCTCGTTAAAATAGCGCGCGCCATATTGCCACCGCCGATAAAACCGACGCTTGTTTGAGTTGAAGAATCATTGTGAGGGATGTTTTCAGATTGCATGATGATCGTTCCTATTCTATGAATCAGCGCCTTTTAAGCATAATTTTATGGCAATGATTATAGCTTGTTTCGATGCTTTTAAGTAGAAAAGGCAGAGAATGAAGCGGAACAGGATTTAAGGTTTTGTGAGGATTGCTGTATGATTTAGGACTATTAGATATTTAATATAGAAGTTTAGATAAGAGGAATAGATTATGCCTTCGTTTGATATTGTTATGGAACCGGATATGGTTGAAGTTCGCAATGCGGTTGATCAATCTATCAAAGAAATTGATACGCGTTTTGACTTTAAAGGTACAGGCGCAAAATGTGAATTAGTGGATAAAAGCATCGTACTTCACGCAGATAGCGACTTTCAGCTTGAGCAAGTACAAAGCGTTGTAACCTCAAAACTCGCGCGCCGTAATGTGGATGTTCGCTTTTTAGACTTAACGGCAAAGCCTGAGAAAGTCGGTGGAAACTTACTGAAGCAGACAATTGCGATTAAAGTCGGTCTTGAAACAGATCAAGCGAAAAAAATCGTGAAAACGATCAAAGATGAAAAGATGAAAGTCCAAGCTTCAATCCAAGGCGATAGCGTTCGTGTGAGCGGTAAAAAACGCGATGATCTTCAAGATGCCATTGCGATCTTAAGAGATAAAGTGAAAGATTTGCCATTAACGTTCAACAACTTTAGAGATTAGTTGTTGCAAACGCTAATGTGAAATCGCTAGATCGAGCAAGTTGTTTGAGCTAATTCAATCATCGAATTGATCAGTGAATTCATCAATATAGATTATCAAAACGGCTTTAAGGGGTTAAACCTTTAAAGCCATTTTTTATAGTAAATTTTCTAGAACAGATTGTTTTTGTTTTAATTCTTTTCAGCCAAAAGCCTCTTTTACAAAAGACTACATCTCTTGCCATTAATTTTATATTAGATTGTTATAAATAGGTGTTCATTACGCATAGTTATGCGTTTCGATCATTTTAAATAGTCAGTGTGATTTTGAAATTCATCTCTATTTAATAAGAACAGTGAACAGTTAAAGGGAAATCAGTAAGGAGAAATTATGTCTACGGTTGAAATTTTAAAATTCAAAAGTAAAGATTTATCGAATGAGAAAATAGATGAATTAGCAGAAAATAGAAATTCATTTGTCATTACGGATGTTTCTAACATGGCACATACCGTTAAGCATGTTGAAAATCTTATAGAAAGAAAAGGCTATAAAGTAAGAGTTTATACAGAAAATAGAGCTGCAGGAATAGCCGTTGCAGCTATTCCGACTGGGATAACTCAAGTTACAGGAATTGCGACAGCTATCGGTATCGGAGTACACAATTTAGTAACGATTAATCCCGATTATGAGTTAGGAAAAAATTTATTTAATAACTCTTTAACAGTGATGTATAAAAAATAAAAATATTTTTTAGTTTTAAAGGAGGCTTTTAGTCTCCTTTTAACGATAGTTTTTTATCCGAATTAGAAGATAGCGATGTTTTTACCATTTGCGGGCGAGGGATTGTGAAATGAGGGTAAACATTCCCTCCCGCCACATATCAGCTTTTCTTATGAAACCAGGAATCTATAAATCCATGAATCCATCACTCAATCTGATCGATAGAAGCATGAATCATTGATATATGAAAACTAAGAGAGTAAGAACTCTTTTTTTAGATAATCAATCTCATCTCGAACTCTTGCGGCATCTTCAAATTCTAGATTCTGCGCATGATTGAGCATCTCTTTTTCTAAGGTTTGAATATGTTTTGCGAGGAGTTTTGGATTCGATTTAAACTGATGCTCTTTCTCGATCGCTTCATGATCAATCACAAGCTTGCCACGATATTCTTTGATGTATTCCTGCTCCGGCGCATTATCTCTTGCATCGTGCATCACATCTTGAATACTTTTAATGATGGTTGTGGGGGTAATGCCGTGTTCTTCGTTATAGGCTTCTTGAAGCGCTCTTCGGCGTTCTGTTTCGTCAATGGCAAAGCGCATCGCTTTTGTGATTTTATTGGCATATAAAATCGCTTTTCCTTCCGAATTTCGAGCGGCTCTTCCGATGGTTTGAATGAGGGATCGCTCAGATCGTAAAAAGCCTTCTTTATCGGCATCGAAAATCGCTACAAGGGAAACTTCCGGAATATCCAAGCCTTCCCGCAGTAAGTTGATTCCTACTAACACATCAAATACGCCTAAGCGTAAATCACGAATAATTTCCACACGTTCCACGGTATCAATATCAGAATGCAGATAACGGACTTTAATGCCGTGATCGCTTAAGAATTCGGTGAGATCTTCCGACATCCGTTTTGTGAGCGTTGTAATGAGAACTCGTTCATTTTTAGCCGCACGCGCCGTAATTTCAGAAAAGACATCATCGACTTGCGTATCCACAGGGCGAATCTCCACAATTGGATCGAGTAATCCTGTAGGACGAACTACTTGCTCAACGATTTGATCTGCATGTTCCGCTTCATATTTACTCGGCGTTGCCGATACAAAGATGGTTTGCGGCATGAGATCTTCAAATTCTTCAAACTTCAGCGGACGGTTATCAAGGGCTGAAGGTAATCTAAAACCATAATTCACGAGGGTTTCTTTACGGGAACGGTCGCCTTTATACATGGCGCCCACTTGCGGTACGGCAACGTGAGATTCATCAATGAAAAAGAGGGCGTTATCGGGCAAGTAATCAAAGAGCGTTGGTGGTGCTTCGCCGGGATTTCTGCCGGAAAGATAGCGAGAATAGTTTTCAATGCCTTGGCAGTAGCCAAGCTCAATCATCATTTCGATATCAAACTTCACACGCTGTTCGATTCTTTGGGCTTCGATCAGTTTATTTTGCGCTCGAAGCTCTTCTAAGCGCTCAGCAAGTTCTTCTTTGATGAGTTCAACAGATGCCATTAAACGGCTTTTCGGTGTCACATAATGGCTTGAAGGATAGACAGTTAATCTCGGCACTTGGCGAGAAACATGACCGGTGAGCGGGTCAAAGAAGGAGAGATTTTCAATCTCATCATCAAAAAGCTCAATACGAACGGCATCCCGTTCACTCTCTGCCGGGAAAATATCAATAATTTCCCCACGAACCCTGAAAGTTCCACGTTCTAAAACGGTATCATTGCGTGTATATTGCAGTTCGACTAAGCGTTTGATGATATCTCTTTGATCGATCAATTCTCCTTTAGAAACATGCAAAATCATGCTCATATAGTGATCTTTATCGCCAAGTCCGTAAATTGCGGAAACGGTTGCAACGATAATGGTATCAGGACGTTCTAAAATCGCTTTGGTTGCCGAAAGACGCATCTGTTCAATATGATCATTAACAGAGGCATCTTTCTCAATAAAGGTATCTGATGCCGGCACATAAGCTTCCGGCTGATAATAATCGTAATAAGAGACAAAGTATTCCACGGCATTATCTGGGAAAAACTCTTTCATTTCGCCATAAAGCTGCGCAGCTAATGTTTTATTCGGCGCTAAAATCATGGCAGGTCGTTGGGTATTTTGAATGACGTTTGCCATCGTAAATGTTTTCCCAGAACCTGTTACCCCTAATAATGTTTGAAAGGCGAGCCCATCATTTAGCCCATCTGTAAGCGCTTTAATGGCCGCAGGTTGATCTCCAGCAGGAGAATAATGCGTTGAAAGCTTGAAAGTTCTCTGATCTGACACCATATACCTACTGAGTTTTATTCAATAAAAAAGTAAAAAGCTACTATAGCATAACTTCTAACAATCTAAGTTAGGTGTTAAGATCATAGAGCTCGGCATAAAGCCTTATATAATTATAATTATTGGAGATAAAAATAGAATGTCTCAAAAAAAAGATCATTATGCAGAATTACCGATTCTAGCACTTCGAGATTTAGTGGTTTTTCCGGGAACTAAAACACCTCTATTGGTAGGAAGACCTCTATCTATTGGTGCTTTGGAAATGGCCGCAGAAATTGATAATCGCGTATTATTGATGAGCCTTCGAGATCCCGATGATGAAAGTATTACAATGGATTCAATTTATCACACGGGTGTGGTGGTAAATATTGTATCGAGTAAGCTCTCGAAAGGTGGATCTTATCAAATTACCGTAGAAGCCATTGAGCGAGTCAAACTTCGTTCAACGAAATCCTCTGTATATGAGAATGCAGATGGTTTTACGTATGATTTTGTGATGGGCGAGTATGAGCTTTCTCCTTTTGAAGACCATTTATCAAAGGCTGAAGCGGAAGTTTACTATACAACATTTGAAAAGCTCATTAAGAAGCTTTTAGAAAATGCCCAAATTAAACAACTCACGCCGGAAAAATTACTCGATGAGAAAGAACTCTTTCCATTAGTGATGAAGCTTGCGAGCGAAATTCCGATGAGTGTTGAGAAAAAACAAGCGATTTTATCGGAAGATGCGTTAGGGGATGCTGCAGATATTTTAATTAATAACTTAACGGTTGAATTAAATATCGTGGATCTTCAGCGCCGTATTCACGGATTAGTGCAGACGCAAATTTCTAAAAATCAGCGTGAATATTATTTAAACGAACAAATTAAAGCGATTCATAAAGAGCTTGATGAATTGAGCGATTCAGGGCTTTCTGAGTTGGAAGAGCTTGAGCTTAAAATCGTTGAGGCAAAAATGCCGGTTGAAGCGGAAGAGAAAGCACTCAATGAAGTGAAGCGCTTAAAATCAATGCCGACAATGTCTGCTGAAGGCACAGTTGCAAGAACCTATATCGATTGGTTATTGAAAATGCCATGGCATAAGCGTTCTCGTTTACGTTATGGTTTGGCAACAGCGAAAAAAGTGCTTGATAAAGATCATTCAGGGCTGTTTAAAGTGAAAGATCATATTCTTGAGCATTTAGCCGTTGTCAGTCATACCAAATCGAAAAAAGGCGATATTATCTGCTTTATTGGACCTCCAGGAGTGGGTAAAACATCCCTTGCGCGTTCTATTGCTGAAGCAACGGGTAGAGAGTTTATGCGCATGAGCCTTGGTGGTGTGAATGATGAATCTGAAATCCGTGGGCATCGTAGAACTTATATCGGGGCAATGCCGGGGAAACTCGTGCAACTTTTAGCGAAAGCGAAGACGAAAAACCCATTAATTTTACTTGATGAACTCGATAAAACAGGTAGCAGCCATAAAGGCGATCCTGCTGATGCGCTCTTGGAAGTATTAGATCCACAGCAAAATCATAATTTTAATGATCACTATTTAGATGTGGATATCGATCTCTCTGAAGTAATGTTTATTGCCACAGCAAATAGCTACAATATCCCGGGACCACTTCGTGATCGTATGGATATTATTGAACTTTCTAGCTATACAGAGCTTGAAAAACTCGATATCGCTAGAAATCATCTTGTGCCTGATGCGTATAAAGAGAATGGTTTAACAGCAGATGAGATTAAATTCACAGATGCCGGATTACTCTTCTTAATCAATCATTACACGAAGGAAGCCGGTGTTCGTAATCTCATGCGTGAGCTCAATACGATTTGCCGTAAATTCATCAAAACTCGTCTTTTAGAGAAAGATAAAACTCGAAAAGGGGAAGTCATTGATGCGGATCGTGTGAAGCATTATTTAGGTGCCACAAAATATCGTCATGGTATTAAATCTGATGCCCATGAAATTGGATATGTGAATGGTCTTGCTTGGACACAAGTGGGTGGCGATCTTTTAGGGATTGAAGTGCAATTATTACCGGGGAAAGGCGAGCTTATCACAACCGGAAGTCTTGGGGATGTGATGAAGGAGTCTGTACGAACGGCTTTAACAGTGATTCGTGCGCGTAGTAATTATTATGGATTGCCGGAAGATTTCTACAAAAAATGGGATATTCATGTACATGCTCCGGAAGGCGCAATACCTAAAGATGGACCAAGTGCTGGTGCGGCGATCACTTTAGCGATATTATCAGCGCTCTTAGGCGTACCAATTCGCTCTGATATTGCAATGACAGGGGAAATCACACTTCGAGGACATGTTCTAATTATCGGCGGTTTAAAAGAGAAATTGATCGCTGCAGAGCGTGCTGGTATTAAAACTGTCTTAATTCCGGATGAAAATCAGAAGGACTTAGAAGACGTGCCATTCAATATTTTAGAGGCATTGGAGATTATTCCTGTTAAAACCTTTGATGAGGTGGTAGATTATGCTTTAACACAATCACTTAAAAGATCAGAGGATTGGGAACGTTTTAATAGCTTTACAATGATTGATGAAAATAATACAGAGATCAAAAATAGAGCGAAAACACACTGAAACACTTGACTTCAATTGATTGCGGAAGTATAAATCTATACAGAATTAACAAATCTTGTTGATTTCATATAGACATAAGCATTAAACATAATCATAATGCGATAATGCAAATTAAATGTTTTCTTAAATAGTAGGATATAACTTTATGAACAAAACTGAATTGATTGCTGCAGTAGCAGAAAAAACGGAAATGACGAAAGTAGCTTCTGCGAAAGCAGTTGAAGCAGTGATGGAGACAATTACAGAAGCGCTCGCATCAGGCGACAGCGTTACTTTAATTGGTTTTGGTACTTTCACTGTGCGTGATCGTGCTGCACGTGTAGGCCGTGACCCACGTAATCCTGAAAAAACAATTCAGATTAAAGCGTCACGCGTACCAGCATTTAAAGCAGGTAAGGGTTTACGTGAATCTGTAAACAAATAAGTATTCACTGAATACTGATTTAGAAAGATTTTTAAAAGGCTTTGACACAAGCGTGTTAAAGCCTTTTTAGTGTGCGTTATCCTGCAGAAATCGTATGAAATCGCTATACTGAATCATTATTGATAATCGTCATAAATTATAATTTTAAATGGAGAACCTTATGGTTGATGAAAACCGTATTCCTCAAAGTATTTCTTATGGTTTACTGCAAGAACAGTTCCAAGGATTGAACTTAGCAGAAGCGCAAGGAGTGTTAGTCGCATTATTGAATAGCACTTCATTTGATCATTTTAAAGATTGGTTACAAGAGCTTGATCATATCCGTTTTGATGAATCTCCCCTCAATGAAGAAATTCTGAAAATTTTGTATGACAAAACCCTTGATGAAATGAATTCGACAGAATTTGGATTACAGCTTTTAATTGCCGATGAAGAGCAGTTAAAAGAGCGTATTAAAGGATTTATCAATTGGTGTCATGGATTTAGCTATGGCTTTGGCTTATCAAGCGAGTTATATGAGCGCTTAGATGAGGATGGCAAAGACTTTATTCGTTATATCGTGGAGTTCTCGGCATTAGATGCTGATGAAGTCATGGATGGTTTAGAGAACGAAATGGATAAACTTGCCCTTGAAGAGCTTGTGGAATTTGTTCGAATGGGCGCATTGATGCTCTATTTTCATTTAAAAGATCAACCTAAAGTTCATTAATTGTTCTGTAAAAGATTGATAAAAAGCCCGTGATACCGTATGCAATTGATTGATTCCCATATTCACTTAAATGCTGAGCAATATCGTGATAGTTTGCCGGCATTAATGCAACGAGCACGAGATCACTCTATTGACGCTTGGATTATTCCGGGAACGACTTTAGAAGGGATTTCTTCTCAATTAGTGGTTACAGAAGCTTATTTGAACTGCTTTAATGCATTTGGAATTCATCCTTGGTTTTTAGAAGGATTGCCGGCATTTTGGGAGTCGATCTTAGTTGAAAATATTGAAGAACACAATCCCGTTGCAATTGGGGAATGTGGTTTAGATTTTTCTAGAGAAGCGCAAGCGTTGCAACTCAAGGTATTTGAAGCGCAAGTTGTGTTAGCAGAAAAATACCAGCTTCCGCTGATTATTCATTCCTATAAAGCCGTGGATTCTGTTTTGAAAATTTTACGGAAATATCCAAAATCTCGGGGCGTATTTCACGGTTTTAATGGAAGCTTACAGCAATTATCGCAAGTTTTAGATCTTGGGTTTTACGTAGGATTTGGCGGTGCAATCACTTATGATCGAGCTAATAGAATGCGCCAGTTACTGAAAGGGATGCCTTTAGAGCGGTTATTGATTGAAACAGATGGACCTTTTCAAGCGGGAAGCTATCGGCAGAAAGGGGAAATTCATCTGCCGGAAGATCTTTTACCCATTGCGACATGTATTGCGGAACAAAAATCGCTAGAGCTGATAGAACTTGCTACTATAACTGCTGAAAATGCGATGACTTTATTTAATTTGGAGATAAGATGACTATTCAAAAACCTGCGAGACTTTCTCAACAGCTCGCCATAGAATTCCCAATTATTCAAGCGCCACTTTATCATGGTGGCTCAACTGAGCTCGTCGCAGCAATCTCTAATAATGGCGGTCTTGGAATGATTGCCGGCGGATTATTAACGCCGGAAGCGCTGCAACATGAAATTCAAGAAGTAAAAGCACTCACGGATAAACCTTTCGCTGTAAATCTTCTTGTCGCTACGGAAAATAGCTTAGAAGAGCAGAACTATGTGGATGCCATTAATCGCTTGAAAGGCTTTGCCGGGGCAGAAGCGATTGAGCTTGATGCATTAAATACCGAAGCGTGGGCGCTTTCTCCATTAGAAGAGCTATTAGATATCTTATTAGAAGAAGAAGTATCGGCGGTAAGTTTTTCTTTTGGAATTCCTGAGCAAGAGATTCTTGATATTTTGAAAGCATCCGGCATGAAAATTATCGGTAATTCAACGCATATGATCGAAGCATTATTGTGGGAAGAGCGTGGCGTTGATATTCATTATCTTCAAGGTTTAGAGTCTGGTGGCATGCGTTTTACATTTATTGGAGATGCGCTTCAAAATGGTTTTAGTATGCAATCCTTAACGGCGCAAGCGAATCGATTATTAGAGAAACCTTTCGTGATTTCAGGCGGTATTTATAATAAACCGCTATTTGCATCGGCAATGATTCAAGGCGCTGATGGCGTGGCAATCGGTACGGCATTTATGCTCACGGAAGAAGCCGGATTATCTCAGCATGAAGCGGATAAAATCTTGAAAAGTAATGAGTATGATAGTGTTTTCACACAACATTGGACGGGGGTAATGGGTCGTTGTTTGAGCAATACCGGCACACAAGAATTACGTAAAGTGCGTGGTAAAACACTACCATTTCCAGAGCAACTTTTCTTAGCGCATGCCGCAACTCTTGATGAGTTAGAAATTGGCGATTCACGAGAAGAATTTCAGCCAATTTGGGCAAGTGTCAATGCTTCTCTTTGCTCAAGAACTACCGTAAAATCCTTAATGGATACTTTAATAAATTAAGAGTAGGATTTTCTAGAATATATTTCAGATGATGCCATCTGAGTTTGAAGATTGAATCGCTCAGAGCCAAGCAAAGTTAAAGTAAAAAACTACAGTAAAAAACAAAAAACCGAATAGAGATAAAAATCTGTATTCGGTTTTTTGTTTTTTCTGCTTCTCTTCTTTGTTAACTTTTTGATAGAGAGCATCAAAGTTTCATAGAACTATTCATCTGTTTTATCAAGAAATTGACATTGATTATAAACAAGGCAAGAACCACAACGAGGTTTTCTTGCAACGCAGGTATAACGGCCATGAAGAATCAGCCAATGGTGCGCATCTAGAATGAATTCTTTGGGAATACGTTTAATAAGCTGATCTTCTACTTCTCGCACGTTTTTCCCCGGTGCTAAACCTGTTCGATTCGATAATCTGAAAATATGGGTATCGACCGCCATTGTCGGCTTTCTAAAGGCCGTATTGAGTACGACATTCGCCGTTTTTCTGCCAACGCCGGGAAGGGATTCTAATGCTTCTCGGGTTTCGGGGATTTCACCGTGATATTTAGTTGCGAGAATCTCACATGTTTTATAGAGATTTGCCGCTTTGGAATTATAAAGCCCTAAGGTTTTAATATATTCTTTGATGGTTTCTTCGCCAAGCTCGAACATCGCTTGAGGTGTATTTGCGGCTTTAAAGAGATGAACCGTGGCTTTATTCACGCCGACATCGGTGGATTGTGCAGAAAGTAGTACGGCAACTAACAGCTCAAAGGTTGAGCTATAGACAAGTTCTGTTTTTGGTTCAGGATTTTCGGCACGTAAAATTGTGAAGAATTCGATGATTTCATCTTTCTTCATTAAACGTTGATATTCTTTTTTCTTGCTCATAACTTCATAAAATCCTTTTACTTTGAGTAGGGATTGATGGTGTATGCGTGATTCATTCAATCAATATATAGATGTATAGGTGTATAGATCTATATCATTGGATTGATATTAATGATTATTTCTTATCAAACTCTTTTCTCGCAAGGCTGATTAAATCAAGCATACTGGTTTTTGAAACAGGATCGGCGAGCTCTTTTTCTTGTGGAGGTTGGGTATCTGTCAGGTTATTACGAGCATTTTCTCGATCTTTCTTGGCATTAAAACGCATGCGGGATTTCTCCGCACGAGATTTTTCCCAATCGGATAAACCCACTTCGCTAAATCCTAATTTTGGATTCAGCGGTTCAATGACAATGCAGTTTAAAGGGCAAGGAGGAATACAGAGCTCGCAACCGGTACATTCATCTTTAATCACGGTATGCATCAACCGGCGCGCGCCGACAATCGCTTCTACAGGGCAAGCAATAATACATTTCATACAACCAATGCAGAACTCTTCTTCAATGCGGACAATTTGTGGCGGTTTATATTCTCCTAAACTTGAATCAAGGGGAATAATGGGCTGATCTAATAACTCGCTTAAAGAAGCAATCACAGCATCTCCGCCCGGCGGACAGCGATTAATCGGTGCATTCTCTTCAACAATCGCCGTTGCATAAGCATAACAACCTTGATATTCGCACTGTTCACATTGCGTTTGTGGCAGTAACTGATCAATTTTCTCGGTTAAAGAAACGTCAGAAGCCATGGGAGAAGCAGATTGTGAAAGTGATGTTGGAATATTATTCATAAAGATTAAAGTCATTAAAGTTGCTACAGAAAAGGAGTTTGAATAGAGGCTAATCATAGGGGATTGCCGGAGTTTTCGCAATAAAAGGGAATAAAGTAGTGAAGATTGATCTATATGGCTTTATTTGAGAATTATTTTCACAAATAATAATAGAAATTGAATACTATTTAAATGTTATAACTCTAGTAATAGAATTCTGATAATTAATAGGAGATTGTATGAAAGTTCGGGTTGTGCAGTTTGGTTGTGGAAAAATGGCAGAAGTAATTTTGAGATACCTTCGAGATCATGGCGCAGAAATTGTAGGTGCAATTGATAACCAACCTGAACTACAAGGTGTCGATATTGGGGACTTTGCCAATTTCGGTCATAAAACAGGTGTGAAAATTGATAGCGATGCTCAGCGGGTATTTGATTCATGCGATGCGGATATTGCCATTGTTACGATCTTTAGCTATATGCCGGAGATGTATCCATTTTTTGAACTCTGTGCGAAGAATGGCGTGAATGTCATTACCATTTGTGAAGAAGCGATCTATCCTTGGAATACTTCTCCTGCTGAAACGAATCGATTAGATCGATTAGCGAAAGAGCATGGCATTACGATTACTGGAACGGGCATGCAGGATATCTTCTGGATTAACATGCCGTGTTTAGTTGCGGGAGGCGTAAATAAAATCCGTAAAATGGAAGGTATTGTCAGTTATAACGTTGAGCATTATGGATTAGCGTTAGCTAAAGCGCATGGCGTAGGTTTAACGGCCGAAGAGTTCGATAAAGAGATCGCATCTGCAGAGAGCCTTCCATCTTATATGTGGAATGCCGCTGAATCATTATGCGCTAAAATGCATTGGACGATTGCGAGCATCACGCAGAAAAGTGTTCCGATTATTTTAGATAAAGATATCTATTCAGAAACGTTAGGCGAAACCATCAAAGCGGGCAATGCCACAGGAATGAGTGCCGTGACGACCATTCAAACGCATCAAGGAATTGAAGTGGTCGTGCAATGCGTGGGGAATGTATATGAAGAAGGTGCCGGCGATCGTTGTGATTGGGAAATCAAAGGGGAACCTGATGTGATTTTCTCAGTACAAAAACCCGATACAGTGGCACATACTTGTGCGACAGCGGTCAATAGAATTCCTTCGGTATTAAATGCGCCAGCAGGATTTATTACAGTCGATAAGCTTGAAGAAGTGAGCTATATGACTTATCCAATGGAATTTTATGTCGATTAGGATTAAGTTATTGGCATTTTAATATTCCCGAGATTTTCTAATTCTGAATAAAACTTTTGAAGGGCTTTGAATGACTTGGGAAACATGTAAAGCCTCAACCGTGATAACACATCAATTAGCGAAAGTTTAGAAATAAGATCATGAAAGTATTTTTATGATCTTATTTTTTGTCTCATTAAAAGAAGGATCAGAAATAACATCAGAAATCGAATTAGAAATAGCATTAAAAGAAGCATTAAAAGAAGCGTTAAAAGAAGCGTTAAAAGAAAAAGCATGAAAATATCAGGCCCTTTTGATAGGGATTTTAAAATAGGTTCTTCTAAAGCAAATTTTTCTCAAGTGAATTTTTTCAAGGGAATTCTTCTTAAGAAAACGATGGATTCAAGGTTCATCCCGATTTTTTCTTCATGAACATTGAATAGATCTTTCATTTGTCATCAAATATTCAACACCTTAAATTAATATGCGTAAAATAGAGATTACTTTGTCTATTTAGAATTTTTTGTAAAACTTTAGCAGGAGCTGACATGAAGTTTGATCGTGTGAATCGCTTGATATTTATGTGGATTGGGATTATCTTCTCGATCTATCTTTTGCACCGATTATCTTCGGTATTAATTCCTTTTTTCGTGTCGTTTGGTTTAGCGTACTTAGGAAATCCGCTGGTTCTGAAAATTGAATCGAAAAAGATTCCTCGAGTTTGGGCAGTGAGTATCGTCTTTGCCGGCTTATTGGGGATTTTGGTTCTGTTATTGCTCGTTGTGATTCCACAGCTTTTAAATCAGATTTTCGCCTTTTTAGATAAAATTCCAACGTACTATTTCTGGGTACAAAATAATGTATTCCCAAGATTAGAGAAAATATTCTCCGCCGAAGATATGCATATGAATAAAGAGAGTGCGAAAGAAGCTTTTGCAAAATCTCTGAATATCATTGGCCGCATTACTTCTAAGATTGCGCCATCTATCGGGAGTTTGATCTTCGCAATTGCAGGATTAGTGATGAGCCTCTTTTTAGTGCCGATGATTACGTTTTATGTGATGCGAGATTGGTCAAAAATTACAGAGAAAACAGAAACGCTCATTCCAAGATCGATTTTCCCGCAAACGATGAGTTTCTTGCAAGAAGCGAACTTTATGCTCAGTAGCTTTTTACGGGGGCAGATGACGGTAATGTTCTGTTTAGCTTGTATTTACGGCATTGGCTTAACTATTGTCGGCGTTGAATATAGCTTAGTGATCGGCATGATCGCAGGATTAATCAGCTTTATTCCTTATGTTGGCGCAACTTCCGGCGTATTAATGGGCTTATTAGTGGCATGGTTCCAATATGGAACATTGACACATTTAGCGCTTGTGGGCGTTGTCTTTGGAATCGGGCAATTGATGGAGAGCTTCGTTTTAACGCCGATCTTAATCGGGGATAAATTAGGAATGCATCCCATTGCCGTAGTTTTTGCCTTAATGGTGGGCGGAAGTCTGTTTGGTTTCTTAGGGATTTTATTGGCGCTTCCGGCATGTGCCGTATTAATGGTAGCGCTTCGTAGGTTATATCATTGGTATATCGAAAGTGATTTTTACAAAGGGAAGAAAGAGCTTTCATAGATGATTTGATCTTCGTTGATTCAAAGATAAAAAGAGAATCCTTCGATAGTGGGATTCTCTTTTTTTATGGGTTCGAGTTTGAATCTGCCATCTCAGCCCCTTTGAAAAGAATTTTTGAAAAGAGACCGCTGAAATCAAGAGTGGGAATTTGTTTTGATAAAGGAATCAATAAGTTGGTTTTTGGTAAACCAAATAGATGATGGATGCTATTGTTTTTAGAGATGCTTTATGGCTTATTAATACATGCATATTTATAGGCACATATCTGCTTATCAATATTGATAACGATTGATTACCAATTAATACTCATATTAATCGGGATAAAACGGAAATATTAATAAGTAGATAAGGCGATAATTTTTTATAAAGATATCGCTGATATGAATAACCGATATGGATAACAATTATTATAAAAATAGATGAGTGATTGGAGAAAGATATTTTAAATCTTATCTTGAATCGCTTATTAAAAAAAATGACAACTGTCAGGAGGATTTATGTTTCAAATACTACGAATTGCCAGTGCATTCATTGGGATTATTGTCGGAGCGGGATTTGCTTCAGGGCAAGAAATTCTGCAATATTTCACAAGTTTTGGTTATATGGGCACGATTGGTGCAGTGATAGCAACGATCTTGTTCGCTTATTTAGGAATGATGCTGACAAGAGTGGGAAGCTTGATGCAAATCGGTTCTCATAATGAGGCAATCTTTCGATTAAGTGGGCCAATAGTGGGCAGATTAGTGGATTGGATTTTAATCTTAACGCTCTTTGGCGTTGGCGTTGTCATGGTTGCCGGTGCTGGAAGTTTAGGCGCACAATTTTTAGGACTTTCTCCTTATATCGGTAGTTTAGTCATGACTATTTTAATCGTTTTAACGGTGTTAATGCCGATTCAGCGTGTGATTACCTTGATTGGAAGTATTACGCCATTTTTAATTATCGCTTTGGCGGTTATCTGTCTTTACAGTATTTTTACCTACAATAGTACGTTAGAAGAGCTTGAGCCGATTGCACTTAGCGTTGAAACATCTCTTCCAAACTGGTTTATCTCGGCGATTAACTACGTTTCCTTCAACATTGCCGTAGGTGCGGGAATGGCACTTGTGATGGGCGGAAGTGAGAAGAATGTGAAGATTGCAACATGGGGCGGATTCTTTGGCGGTTTAGGAGTTGGGGTTTTAATCCTTATTGCGAACCTTGCGATCTTCTTAAAGGTTGATCTTGTATTTAATTATCCATTACCACTTTTAAGAATCATTCAAGATATTTCCCCTTTCTTAGGAATGTGTATGGCGGTTGTTCTGTTTGGCATGATCTATAATACCGGCGTTGCCATGTACTATGCGTTTGTGGCGCGTTTTACGGTGATGCAAACGAAAAAATCTTATATTTTTGCAGTTATTACCGGCGCTGTTGGCTATGTTGCAAGCTTTGTAGGATTCACAGATTTAATCGCTTACTTCTACCCACTTATTGGATATTTAGGATTATTCCTCATCGCAGTTCTACTTTTTGCTCCATTAAGAATGGGTAGAATGGCAAAAGGAAAATAGGACAAGAATAGTAAGAGAGTTGACTATATCGAATGATCGTCTGATACAGAATTTATCTGATACAAAACAATGGATTCGAAATGAGCTTCAAGAAATGTTTAAAAGGGCGCTAACAAGCGCCTTTTTCTTTGCTGATTCGAAAGTAACCATACACATTAATAATAAACGCATAATGTTCCGTTTGGGATTTGCCGGCAGAAAGATTGTGATTGTTATAACAGAGCTTAATTCTGCCATTGGGAAGCGATCTTCCCATGCCGTAGGCATATTGCCGGCGAGCTTTAATATTAATGCCACCGCCGATATTCGCTGATGATAAAAGATAAAGCCCTTTCTCCTGTAATCTTTTCGGCGGAAGATAATGAATGATCGAATCAGGAAGCGGTTTAAATGTTGCAGAATCATCATAAAAGAGAAGCCAGCCAAACCACTCAATATCCTTATCATTTAAGCATTCTTTGCCGTTATGACTATGGCAAAGGGAAATTGCTCTCTCTTCGATGGAAGCTAGGTTTTTGGCTAGTTTTAAATCCTGCATAAATTCAGAACGAATCAGCTCTTCATGCAAGGTTAATTGCAGAGATTGATAAGAATGAGAAGCCATTAAAAAGAGCACAGAACTGATTGCTAAAGTCACTAGTAATTCTAGCAATGTCATTCCACGCTCATCTTGTAACGTCATTTTCACACTGAAGTTTTGTCTATAGCTTTATCTATAATAATGATATTTAAGATTCTGTCTTTGCTTCTAAGAATTCAGCAGTTTCTAGGGCCGTATCATCATTCATAGATGGAATATCAAAAATCAAATTATCGATATTTTTCTGTAACGTTTTATCGCCAATACCTTTTACGGAAAGAAGATCATTTACGGTTTTAAAAGCGCCATTTTTCTGGCGATATTCCACAATCGCAGTGGCTTTAACAGGACCAATATCCTTTAAATTTTCTACAATTGTTGGAATATCTGCTGTATTGATATTAATCGGTGCGCCGAAACTAAAGAGGAGAAAACAGCTTGGAAGAAGCGTTAGAACGATTTTTTTATAAACAGAGATCTGAAAATATTGAAACATAATTAACTCCTGAATAATGATCTCTTTAGCCCTGTTTTGAATAATGCATTTCGCAGAAAAACAGAAATGATATTAAAAGACTAAAGAGAAGATTGATATAAATTCAATGAGTTATAAGCGTAGAAGATAAATATGAATAGTGGTTAATTATGTTTTTTTTCAGAAGATAGAGAGATCAAGATCTCTTCATAAGCCTCATTTTGCTCGATGATAATTGTTTGATTTTTCGCAAGCTCAAGCAGAGAGAGAAAAGAGATGGTAATGCCGTAACGGCCTTCTTCTGGCTGAAAAAGTGATGCGAAAGTGACAGGTTTATTGAAAGATAAACGGCCGATAATATGCGTCATTCGATCAGTAATAGTGATCTTTTCCGCTTCGACTTTATGCTTTTTTTGAAGATCCGCTCTTGCAAGAATCTTTTGAATTGCCGAGAGAAGCTGTGAAAGCTCAATGGTTGGCGGTGGTGGTTCTACTTTAATATCGGGTGTTGCCGGCGATACAGGGAAGATATCTCGATAAAAAATCGATTGCTGCGATAAAAGCTCGGCGACTTCTTTATATTGTGCGTAAATTTGTAATCGGCGAATCAGCTCCAATCGAGGATCGAGTTCTTCTTCATCGGGGTTATCCGTTGCCGGCATTGGCAATAAAATGCGAGATTTAATCTCGGCAAGCCAAGCTGCCATGACGAGATATTCAGACGCAAGCTCAAAGCGTTCCTCTTCCAAATGATGGATGTAGGACATATATTGCTCGGTAATACTACTAATAGGAATATCAACGATATCGAAGTTGTTTTTGCGAATAATATGCAGAAGAAGGTCGAGCGGTCCTTCAAATTCCTCAAGCCAAATTTCAAACGCATCCGGCGGAATAAAGAGATCAAGTGGCAATTCTAATTGCTCACCTTTGAATGTCAAAAGGGTATCTTGCATCATGGATATTCTATTAGGAGGAATCGGAAATTATGGGTTTGATCGGGAATTTTTTTAGAAAGTTTAACGGCTTAATATGAGCTGATACAAAGCTGGTTCGAATGTTTGCATGTTTCTAAATATCCCGTGCCAGCAATATAAATGCCTTCTAGATTACTAAATGGAAGTGGATTGTATCGCCGGAAAGTTTAGATAAAACAGAATAGATAAAACCGAATCTAAATATCTAGCGATGAATCACCTTTAAACTTACACTTCTAAGCTTAAGCAGCTCTTACTGCGGGCGCGAGATTGTGAAATGAATGCAAGCATTCTCTCCCGCCACAATTCAGCTTTTAGAGTTTCAGGTTTAGTTTCATTTTTAGATATAGCAATCTGCATATGAAATGACTTCTAAAATTAGAGGATTGAGCTTTATCTTAAGCCAATCCTCGTTCATTGTCGCAATTAGATGAAATTTCTTAAACCAACGGCATCTTTGAGTTGTTGTAACATCTCTCTTGCCGGAATACGGGCTTTTTCAGCACCTTTTTGTAAGGTTTCTTCGATAAGTGCTGGGTTTGCCATTAATTCATTATACTTTTCACGAGCATCTTTGATTTCATCGTTAATGAGATTGAAAAGTGCTTTTTTCGCATCGCCCCAACCAATTCCATCGATAAATGCTTGACGGAAATCGCTCACTTCCTCCGGTGTTGCAAATGCTTTATAGATCTCGAAAAGATGAGAATTATCAGGATCTTTCGGCTCGCCTGGCTCAAGGGAGTTTGTCACAATGCGGTTGATCGATTTTTGCAGTTTCTTTTCCGGCAAGAAGAGCGGAATCGTGTTGTTGTACGATTTACTCATTTTTCTGCCATCTAATCCTGGAAGAATCGCCGTTTCATCATCAATTACTTCTTGTGGCATCACAAAGAATTCTTTTTTGTAGATATGATTGAAACGCTGTGCGATTTCTCTAGCAATCTCAACGTGTTGGCGCTGATCGCTTCCTACTGGAACGAGATCGGCATTGAACGTTAAAATATCGGCAGCCATTAAGACAGGATAGGAGAAAAGTCCCATGGTAATGCCTTTGTCGGCATCATTTTCTGCGGCGATATTATCATCAACGGCAGCTTTATAAGCATGCGCACGGTTCATTGTGCCTTTTGCAGTAACACAGTTTAAAAGCCAAGTAATTTGTGGAATCTCTTCGATATCAGATTGGCGATAAAACACTGCTTTATCTGTATCTAAACCAAGCGCCATCCAAGTTGCGGCAATCTCAAGGCGAGATTGATTCACAAGCTCTGCATCTTGGCATTTGATTAATGAATGGAGGTCAGCTAGGAAAAAGTAAGCGCTATCATGAGTTTTACTAAGCTCAATGGCAGGGCGAATGGCGCCGGCATAGTTTCCTAAATGCGGAGTTCCAGTGGTACTAATTCCTGTTAAAACCGTCTTCTGTTTCATTATGATTCCTTTATGACAATAATCCGAATCCGGAGTGAAGTGACAAGTTCGTCAAATAATTAAATGGTAATGTTTACTGTAAAAATTCTTTAAAACTACTCTTTAAAATTCTTTTTAAAAACTCTCTTTAAAAGGCTATTTAAAACACCTGATGGCAGAGAGGTTTTTTAGATATCTTTTTTGATATCTAAACGTATATTAAATATTTAAATATATTTAAACCCTGAAACGAGCGCTATAATCCTCAAATTGGGGTGCGATTGCTTCAGGATATTCCACATTATATAGATATAATCCTTGCGGTGGTGCAGTAATTCCACCCTTTGTCCGATCTAAGCTTTTTAGCACTTCTTCCACATATTGTGGTGGTTTTCGCTCTAAACCTACTTCAAGGAGCGTGCCGACAATATTACGTACCATATTATGCAGAAAAGCATTGGCTTTTAGTTCGATTTCGATCAAATGTTCTGTTTGTGTGATTTTGATGTAATGCACATTGCGAAAGGGTGTGTTTGCCTGACATTCTGAAGAACGAAATGCCGAGAAATCATGTTCGCCAATGAGAAATTGCGCACCTTCCTGCATCGCCTGCACATTCAGAGGATGATAATTCCAAAGATTGTAAAAGCGTTTGAGCGGGCTACGAAACGGATGATTAAAGATTTGATAGCGATAGGTGCGATTAATGGCACTAAAGCGCGCATGAAAATCATCATTAACACTGACAATATCTTTGATAGCGCAATCATCCGGAAGATTAGAATTAATGCCGAGCATCCAAGCGCGTTTTGGGCGAATAGCGGTAGTTTCAAAATGCACTACTTGATTCATCGCATGAACACCGGCATCGGTTCTTCCGGCGCAGACAAGTTTAATCGGTTCATTAGCGATTAAACTCACAGCTTTCTCAAGCTCTTCCTCAATGGAACGCACCGGTGGATTACCTTGCTTCTGCCAACCTCTAAATTCTCTACCATCATATTCAATTAAGAGCGCATATTTTTGCGTGGGTTTCGAAGATGCATTGCCGGCATTTTCGGAAGAATTTAACGATGTTGTTTCGGAAGAAGTTTCAGCGGTCATGGTGTTCAAAAGTTATTGTAGGTTACTGTTTTATATGTTGCGTTATATCGAGTTATATCGTGTTGTATTGTGTTACATAGCGAAATTGGTTTAAGAAAATTCAATGGCATCTATACGAGCTGAAGCATCATTGGTTCGAATACTTGCATGCTTTTAAATATTCCGAGCCGGCAATTTTTGTCGTTCTGCAAAACAGCTTAGTATCTATTTGAACCCTATTTGATGCGTTTTGAATCAATGATTTTCAAGGAGTTTTCCATGGCAATTCTAAATTCAGGGCCTTTTTTAAGGGCTAAGGTTACAAGGAGAATATCGACAATAGCAAGATCCGCAAGGCGGGAGATCATTGGCATATATTCTGATGTATCTTCTTTTGTACCTGATTCAAGGACAACTGTTGCGTGATAGCTAAGTGGCGATCCTTTCGGTGCAAATGCAATGACAGATGCGCCGTTAGATAGAGCAAGATCAGCAGAATCGATCACATCTTGGCTCTTTCCGGTATGAGATACGGCGATTAAGACATCTTTTGGCGTAAGTAAACTCGCGGCTAAACTATGCACGTGATGATCGCTGTATGAAGATACCGGAATTCCCACACGAAGGAGTTTTTGCTGAATATCATTGGCAACAACGCCAGAAACGCCGTGACCAATGCACATGACTTGATTGGAATGTTCCAATAAGCTAATGGCTTTATCGAGATCTTCTTCATTTAAATAGTTTTTCATATTTAAAAGCGCTGCGCTCGATTGATCGATCAGTTTCGTGATAATGCTCGATGTGGAATCATGCGGGGAAATACTGCCATGCACAAATGGTACGCCGGAACGTAAGCTCTTTGCGAGAAGCTGTTTGAAGGTATGAAATCCTTCATAATTAAGCGCATGGCAAAATCGCATGATCGTCGGTTCTGAAACGCCGGCTTTTTCGGCAAGGGCGCTGATAGAGAGATCGACAGCTTCATTGGGATGCGCAAGCACCCAATCGGCAACTTTTGCTTCTGATTTACGGAGATTGTGATAATGATTTTGAATATGGGAGAGCATAATGTCCTTTAACCTTGAATATATCGAGGTAGGATCTGCTGTAATCCTACTAAAGTGGCATAAGGATGTGTAATCAAATACGTTGGAACTGCTGATAAGATGTCAGTGACGGATTCTTTATTCGTGAAGCATTCTCTAAATTTGGACGCTTGCAAGAACTCGCTAAAACGAGGCGCAAAACCGCCACCAATATAAACGCCGCCGGCAGCACCAGTTGTGAGCGCAATATTACTTGCCGTATTGCCGAGCATCATGCAGTAACGGTTTAAAACCGTAATGGCAAAAGCATCCTTAGATTCTAATGCCGCAATTAAAAGCGCTTCTGGCGTTGCATCAAATGTTAATGTGACTTGATGAATCTTCGCCATAATCTTAATTAAGCGAGAAACACCATGTTTACAAGCAAGAAGGTCTTCGATAATTACCGAGCGATTGAGTTCTTGAATGGCAAGACCCACAATCTCCGTTTCTTCAGCATCTTGTGGTGCATAGAGCGCATGACCACCTTCTGATGGAATGCTAATATTACCACTTGGTGTTTGAAGATTAATTGCGGTACCAAAGCCTGTACCAGGACCAATGACAACTTTAGAGAAATGAGCGCTTGCGAGGAGTTTATTCTCGTGATGATGCCCAATCTCTGTCAGTTCTTGCTGTGAGAAATGATCTAAAGAGAGAGAAAGCGCTTCAAAGTCATTAATGAATGTGACTTTAGTGTTGAGCTCTTGCGTAATCTCTTTTTGACTGAAATCCCAATGATTGTTCGTTAAAACAAGATGATCGTTCAAGGTCGGCGCAGCAACGGCAATTAAGATATGATCGGGCGACGAGAGTTCCATTTCAGAAAGATACGCATCAATCACATCTTTTGGCGAATTGAAGTCGTTAGAAAGATAGACTTTCACATGACGAAGCGCTTGATATTCATCAATGAAAGCAAGGCGCGAATAGGTTGCGCCCATATCTGCCACAATGATTAAGGGAAATTTATCCTTCATGATGCTCAACCCATTGCCCAATGTAGCCTAGCGCTTCTTTGAGTCCGATCTCTGGTTTTGTGGAAGAGAAGAGTTGCACCGTAATGGGCGTTGTAAACTCTTCTTTTAAGATTTTTTGAACTTGATGCAGCGTTTTACTCGCTTCATTTTTACTGAGTTTATCTGCTTTGGTTAAGAGAATGTGCGTAGGTAATTCTTGGAATTCGCACCAATGAAGCATCTGTTTATCAAGTTCTGTTAAAGGATGACGAGAATCCATGAGCATGATGAGTGCATCTAAAGATTCGCGTGTTTCAAAGTATCCTTGAAGAATCTGTTTCCAATGTTCTCTCATTGGTAGAGGGACTTTCGCATAACCATATCCTGGAAGATCCACAAGATAGAGCTCATCTTTCACTTCGAAATAGTTAATCAGCTGCGTTCTTCCCGGCGTTTTACTGGTTCTTGCTAAGGTTTTTTGTCCGGTTAAGACATTGAGTGCGCTGGATTTTCCGGCATTAGATCGACCTGCGAAAGCAATTTCTCCGCGGCTATCTTCAGGGAGTTGGCTCAAGCTATTGGCACTTGTTTTAAAAGTGGTTTTACGCAGTAACGCTCGGATATCTTGCATCAGTCAGCCTCTTAATAATCATGAAATATATAGCCCGATATTTTACCTTTAATTGCCGTGAATTGCACCTTACTGCCGTAAAAGAAGCCCTGAAAATGATGTGTGAAAAGAAATCGTTGGTAATATTTAGAATGAGAAGCTCATAAGTTCCATTTCCGGCGTATCAATTCTAACAACTGAAAGTGATCCTTCCCAAACACAGCCCGAATCAATACAGAGCGTATTATTCTCTTCATGAATGCCAAGACTTGCCCAATGCCCATAAATAATTTTCGTATTTTGATGTAAACTTCTGTCAAACTTAAACCACGGAAGCATAATGCTTTCGTCGTAATCTTCGAGTTTATTATCAAAATCCATGGAAAGATCGAGATTAAGGTAACGCATTCGGCAGAAGTAGTTGATGATCGTGCGCACTTTATCAATGCCGGTTAGCTCATTGCTCCAAGCTTCAGGATGATTGCCGAACATTTTGCGCATCAGTTTTTGATAATGTTTTTTATCTTTGCGAAGCAGAAGTTCATGAATTTCATTACTATACGCAAGCGCTTCGGCAATGCTCCAAAAGGGCGGAATGCCGGCGTGGGCAATGGCAATATCAAATTGGGGGAGATAGCGCATTAAAGGCTGTTTACGCAGATATTTACGAATTTTTTTAACTTGATCGCTTGTGGCTAATTCATTGTAAGTATCGCCGCGGCGAAGCTTTGTTTCTCCGGCAGCATAGACTAAATATGAGAGATCATGATTGCCAAGAACAGGGAAGATAGAGGATTCATGCTTCATGAGATACTTCATGACTTTTAAGGATTTGGGACCCCGGTTAATGAGATCTCCCACAAGATAGAGCTGATCGATATCGTGATTAAAGTCGATTTTTTGAAGTAGGGCGATAAACTCATCATAACAGCCGTGAATATCGCTCATGACATAAGTTGCCATAGAAGCCTCTGGGATTTATATGTGGATTAATACTTGCTGATGATGCTTAAGGTTGCGGGTTTTCTTGAAGATAATCAAGAATAGATTTCAAACCGAGCACTTCAGTTTCCGCAGCCCAATGATAATTCACGATATTATCAAAGTCGATCTCTTCTAAATCCGTATTTTGAATGTATTCTAAGAGATCAGTTTCTTGCTCATTGATCAATAGAGATTCAGCGAGATCATAATAAGTTATCGCTAATGGGAAATCTTCGAGATACACAAAGATATGAACGAGATCAAAAATTGCCGGCAATGAGTAATAATGCGGGATAGACTGGTTTTTGCTGATACTGTAATTGATATTACGGAGCGCACTATTGTATTGAGTTAAAGCTTCAGATAACTCATCAAGTTGAAGATAGGTCCAACCGAGCATAGATTCTGTTCTGCCGAGATTATAGTAATCAGGCGGAGAGATTGCTTCATGAGTATCTAGTTTAAATAGGAGAATTTCCTCCGCTTTGCGATATTCTCCAAATTTAAGATAAAATGTCGCATAATTTTCTAACGCTAAAATCGTGCGAATATCAGAGCTTGTTAAATGCTGTAGATCAAGCGCAAGTGCCGCTTTATAATGTGCATCTGCCTTTTCAAAATCATCAACAATTTCGTAATAGATGGCAAGATTGCGTAATACTTCTGTGTATTGAGGCGTGTAATCGTGCTTTTCTTGGATTTGTTTAGCGCGCGTTAATAATTCATAGATTACAATTCGCTCTGTCGCCATATCGAATGTCCAGACGAGTTTTACTAAAATATCTGCAACTTCAGCATCATATCCTCTGTGAGATTCATAAATTTCTAGTGCATTTGTGTATTGGAATCGAGCTAAATAGAAGTTATCTTCCATATCTGCAAGTTTCACGAGCGCTTTAGCATAAAGTGGCGAGGTTTTGTTATTAGCGCCCAATTTTACAGCGTGGACATAGTGTTGTCTTGCTTTGATAGGATTATCTGAGAATAGATAATAATCTCCCGTTTTTAGGGATTGTTCGATTTGTTGCGCCATCGGTTGGCTAATGAAATCTATAAATGCAGATTCAGCTTCTAAAATCTCATCAGGACCTTGAAGATAAGGATAACTGCTAGATTCTGAATCTTGTTCTGAGTTATTAAATACAATATCTATGGAACTTTCAGCGTACTCATAATCTTGTAAATCATCATAATAAGCTTCAGATGCTTCCCAATCCTCAAATAGATCTTCATCTTCTGAGATACTTAAAGAATTATCAATTTTATTGGCAAGTTTGATAATTGAAAGCTCTTCCACATGAGCATCTTGAGGGTAAGGTTTAACTACAGGTTCCTCAATAATGGCATTTTTTTTATGAGGAAATAGTGTAAATAGGACATAATTATTGACCTCATCTTCCTCAATAGCGTTGAGATGATGTTCTATTGCCGCAGGAGATATTTGAGACATTACAAGATCAATATCATTCTCTATTTTTTGTGCTTGAAGATCATATAATGCTTGTTGTTGTATTTGCTGAACTTTACTAATGAGCTCTGTAGAAATTGCTCCAATTAATGTTGGTGTTGGTCTACTGATTAACTCTATTTGAATGGGGGATATTGCTTCTGCTTTTGAATGTTGCTGTGCTATTAAGTCCGATTCAGCAACTGATTCCAAGACTAAAACAGGCGAGAAGAGGAGTTCTTTTTGGGATGCAATGACGCTACTGATAATAAAAGCGCGTTTCTCCTGTTGTATTTGAGTTGCTCGAGCAATCGTTGCAATGATCAGAGATAAATAGATAAAGAGCGCTACTAAAACATAGTAACGAGCGACTGTTATCATTCGCATTAATCGTTGTAAAGGATATCTATTCATGAACATCTCAAATGAAATTACTCATTAGTAAAGTGTATTTTAAAACTCAAAACAGTGACAGTATACTATAATTTTTAACAACGATAAATCGACAACTAAAATAGATAATAAAAAACAAAAATATAACTTAAAAATTATCACCTTTTAAGTTATTTAAAAACATCTAGTTAATTGAATTTTATTTAAGTGTTTTAAAACGTGTTTTAAGACTATTTGAGAACCATGATGACTTTACGACTGCTTTTACAGTTTATGGTGCATTGTATAGTAAGTTTTGAATGAGCTCAGCAACCGGTTTTGGCTTTGGCAAAAGTAGCGCTTCTTCTATCGAAACTACTCGATATTCTTGGGGTTGCGATTGCATCCATGTATGAAGATCAGTTTCAGAGGTTGGGATTTTGAAGACTGTGGCTTCCAATGTGTAATGGGTAAATTGATGGCGGATATTTGTTATCTGTGTTTTGTTTGGAAAAGCCGTTAAGTCTTGATGAAGAAGTAAAGAACTAGAGCGACTTTTTGTATCTTTACCTTTTAATAGCAGTTCAGGAAGAGAGTAAAGATTACCCCAAATGCCTTTTTCTGGACGTTTTTCTAAAAGAATTTTATCGGACTCACTCAAGAAAATCATGAGGGCAATGGATTCGGTAGGTTTTACCTTTTTCGGTGGCTTTGCCGGAATCTCGGTAGTTTTCTCGAAGATTTTTGCCGTGCAAGAAGATTGTATAAAACAGCGATCACACTCAGGCTTTAATTTACATAACGTTGCACCAAAATCCATAATTGCTTGCGTATAATCAGCAGGATTTTGATGGCAAAGAAAGATATCGCTAAAGGGCTTTAAACGCTTATCGAGCTCTTTTCTGGGCGCTGTCATGCCGGTTAATCGGCTTAAAACCCTCCGAACATTTCCATCTAAAATAGCAAAAGGAAGATTAAAACCTTGCGCTAAAATCGCATTTGCGGTGGTATCGCCAATGCCTTTTAAACTTCTAATAGCATCAAAATCAGGCGGGATTTCCCCGTTAAATTCTGTCACAAGTTGCTGACATGCAGTATGAAGGTTTCTTGCTCTAGAGTAATATCCCAAGCCTTGCCACAGCTTCAATACCGCTTCTTCCGGTGCACTTGCTAAATCTTCCGGCGTTGGGAAAGCTTCCATAAAGCGTTCAAAGTAGGGAATGACCGTTACTACTTGCGTTTGCTGTAACATAATCTCTGAAATCCAAATACGGTAGAGATTAATCTTTTCACTGAACTTCGCTTGTGGCTTCCATGGAAGATCATGTCTTCCTTCTCGTTCAAACCATTCTAAGAGTTTTTCTTGAAATAATAAGATTTGATGCGTCGTAACAGGCGCAAGAAGCGTATTATCTAGAGGGATTTCTGTAGATTTTAGAGGAGATACAACGTTCATAATAGATATCAAAGATAGTTTCACAGGAGGTTATGGATAAGAGCGGAATCGTTCATTGATTCGCTATTGAGATAACGATTTGAATAACGATTCGGTGAGCTATTCTAACGTCTTTAAAGGATCATTATTGAATATCTGTGTTTAATGCTTACGCTGTGGATTTAGAGTTCTTCGAGGCACTGGCTTCATGGTGTTCTTTTTGTCCTAATCGACTGACAAGGGTTGTGAGGTAGGCGGTAAATATCGGAAAGATTGTCAAACCTACGACGGCTAAAGAAGCGGTGATCACTTTGCCAGAAACAGTGATGGGTTGAATGGTTGAGCCTAGAGTCGTGACGGTCATTGCCGCCCACCAAAGTGAATCATAAAAGGTTTTTACTTCAGGATTTACTGATCTTTCTGCGACAAAGAAGAGGATCGTCATAAAATAGATAATAGCAATTAGTAGGATAATATAGGAGATGAAGAGTACGGTTGTACTCCTGCTAACGAAGAGCAAGATAATAAAGACAAAAGCCGCAGCACCTCTCACTAATGGAATTAGCCTAATGAGATAGATTTCTCCTTCTGTAAAATGCTCATGAAGATTATCTATAAACGAAAGGTAAGGAACGGATAGGAAAAAGATCATGAAATATCTTCTGAAAAATTGCGCTCTGTTTTTTGAAAGAAACCAAAAGATAAAAAAATCAATACAAAAATAGATACATACCCAAAACTGCGTATCGGAATAGATATCTTTTTCAAAGAAGGAATCGTCGCTAAATACTTCTAAAGAAATGCTTACTATTAAAATAATAGAAGCGATCACGCCAATAATATTGAGGATATTCCGGATTTGTTGAGCTTTTTGGTCATTTAGAAATGGCATATTGCCTCTCTGTTTTTTTAATATAAAAAAGGGGATACGGAATCTATTCTAAACATTTCAACTTATAATGCATATGAATCTTTGCTGAATTTTATATTTATTGATGGATTTGCTATTAAGGAAACTTATTATTGAGATGAGTAAGTTATTAGTTTTAAGATATAGATATTAGAATCTGAAAATAGCTATAAAATTTCTAATACTTTCAGCTTGGTTCAGGAAAATTAGGTGCATGAAAAACCATAGGGTGCAACTGACGAGCCATATTTCAGAATCGTAGTAGAAAAGCTTGATGAAGGTTGTATCGTAACAGTCCATGATGAATACGATGATTATGAATGAGTAGAAATCATGGATATTGACGGCAATAAGCGAACTGTGACAAAGCAAACGAAAATATTAAGTGCACCACGAGATATTAAAGAGCATGAGCGCTGGATTGATTTAAGATTCCGCGAAGAACCACAGGAGCTAGAAGAGGGTGTGATCGCCGAAGTGGAGGTAGAGCATAAAGAAGAGTAGAAATGAAAAGTCCCGTTAATTCGGGGCTTATTTTTTGTCTGAAATAATGGATATATTATTATGGAATTTCATTTTTACTTGGAGGTCTTACATTCTTTACGAATCTTTCTTCCATCGCACCATATTTGTTAAAATTAATTTTGGCTTGTGCAAGAGATACGGCATTCGCCCCAAATGTAGCATTAATATTTTTGTTTTGAAAAGGATCATCTTCCCAAAAACAAATTTGGCAAATGTCGTAATCTCCATCACTAGGTGTTTCTCGAGTTAAAAAACCACAGCATACGCAAGGGTATTTATTCATACTTAATCCTTATATTAATGAAATTTCCGCCTCTTTCAGCGCTCTTTCATTATTCTCTTTCGTATCGCATTTGTCTATGAAGTCAGTCAAGTCCTGTATCAGAACTCTCTAAATCTTATTTATGTTTAAGTAAATTTAGAAGTTTATACCGTAAAATATGCTGTAAAAAGATCGGGAAGTAAACGATCTCAGATACAATAAGAATTATTTAGAATCTTTTAAAGGCAACAAAAAATGCGATTCATAGAGATTTTCATAAACTCTAATAAACCGCATTTTATCTATTTGGCGCGCCTAAGAGGGATCGAACCTCTGGCCTTTGGTTTCGGAAACCAACACTCTATCCAACTGAGCTATAGGCGCTTTGAAGCTCAATATTATACCATCAAAAAATTCTTATGATAGTAAAAGCATGATCTCCGTGATTGATCGATAATTCATGTTGTTATTCAATATTTTGAATTTGCTCACGAATCTGTTCGATTAATACTTTGAGATCTACGCCAATTTGGGTGAGAACCACATCTTGTGATTTGGAGCCTAAAGTATTTGCTTCACGGTTGAGCTCTTGTGTTAAGAAGTCTAAACGGCGACCCACAGGTTCTTTGCGGCTAAACACATGTTTCATTTCGGCAATATGTGCCGTTAAACGATCGATCTCTTCATCAATGTCTAAACGTTGAGTGACATAGATAAGCTCTTGCTCGAAACGTTGTGGATCATGTTCAATATCGAGGTTTTCTAAACGACCACGAAGACGCTCTTCGATTTTTGCTACAGCAATTGGGCGCTGTTCACGAGCTTTTTCAACAAGCGCTTCCATTTGATCAAGGCGATCAAGCATCATCTCTTTTAAACGAGCACCTTCACGTTCACGATTATCAAGGAATGATTTTAACGCCTGTGTGAAGAGTGAAAAGAGCGGTGCTTTGATGGAATCAGCATTTAATGTGGAGCTTTTCATTACGCCGGGAAGTTGCATTAATTGTAATGCCGATAATTGTGAAGATGCGCCGAGTAATGCATTCGCTTCTGCATGAATTGCTAATAATTCCTTAGCGGTTGCTTCATTGAATGTGAGATGCGCGCTTTCTGCTTCATCAAAATCAATACGAATTCCCACTTCCACTTTTCCGCGCGACACATTTTTTTGAAGCATTTCACGAAGTTCAGGTTCAAGCGCACGAAGCAGTTCCGGCATTTTAAAGGTGGGATCTAAATAACGGTGATTAACACTGCGAATCTCAAGACTTAATTGTCCGATCTCTGTTGCAGTTGTTTCACGAGAAAATCCAGTCATGGAGCGTAACATAGGCATCCTTTATTGATTATTTTTAATTTTGAATGATGGGTTATTTGATGTTGATAGTCGTTTCACAAGGAAGATTGTCAGTACTTGAAAAGCGCTTTAGGATCTTGTGAAAAAATATCAAACTATTATACGTAAAATCGGGCTTTTTTGTTGAGAAAGCCCGATGCGTTAATTTGTGCTTGGTTTATGGCAACATTGGCGCATAACTATAAGCTAACAGAAGCCTCAAAGTCGCTTCCATCGAATCTAAATGCGTACGCTCTAAAGCATGAGAGGATTCAATGCCGGGGCCAATGAGCGCATGGCGAATATCAAATCCTGCTCGAATCGCAGCGGATGCATCTGAACCATAAAATGGATAGATATCCACTTGATGCGGGATTTCATGGTTTTTCGCAAGTTCGATAAGCTGATTCGTCAGTTCATAATGATAAGGACCTGAAGAATCTTTCGCGCAGATAGAAACACTATATTCATCGGTGGTTTGACCATCGCCAATCGCTCCCATATCTACGGCAAGATATTCTACAACTTCCGGCGGAATAGAAGCATTTCCACCAAAACCGATCTCTTCATTATTGGAAAAATAGAAGTAGAGCGAATAGGGCAATGGTTCTTCGGATGCTTGAATCGCTTCAATCACTGAAAATAGAAGCGCAACGCTCGCTTTATCATCTAAATGTCGAGATTTAATAAATCCTTGCGCCGTATATTCAAAGCGAGGGGTAAAAGAGACAAAATCGCCGGCATGAATGCCAAGCGCTTTTGTATCGGCTTCGCTCATACTCTTTTCATCAAGGCGAACTTCAATATGTGCATCATCTCTCGGTAGATCGCCGGCATCTCGATATACATGTACGGAAGTTTCATGCATCAATATCGTGCCGGTAAAGGTTTTGCCGTTGCGCGTATGAATTTGGCAATATTCGCCTTCCACGGCATTCCAGTTAAATCCCCCGATTTTAGTCAGTTTTAATCGACCATCTGCTTTAATCGATTTCACCATTGCGCCGAGCGTATCCACATGCGCTGTCATTAATCTTGCACGCGAATCGTCCTTGCCGGCAATTTTGGTAATAATCGCGCCTTTATAGGTCTTTTGAACGGGAAGCGACAGCTTTGTGAGTTCCGATTCAATATACCGAAGTGCATTTGCCGTAAATCCTGATGGCGATGGCGTTTCAACTAATGTTTGTAACCTTTGAAGCAGGGAATCTGCCTGAAATACCATGAATAGATCTCCTAAAAATGGGATGTAATTTTCTATTAAGCGCGATTTTTCCAAGCTTCAACGAGGGCTTCGATAATATCTCTGCCTAAGAATGTGCCTTTCACTTCATCAATCTGACGAATGCCGGTTGGGCTTGTCACGTTGATCTCTGTGAGGTAATCGCCGATCACATCTAAACCCACGAAATAGAGTCCACGTTTCACTAATTCAGGACCTAATGTTTCGCAGATTTTACGGTCATTTTCAGAAAGTTCTTGAACAACGCCGGTTGCGCCTGCCGCTAAGTTGCCGCGTGTTTCATTTTCTGCCGGCACTCTTGCAAGAAGATAGGGCGCAGGTTTACCGTTAATGAGAATAATGCGTTTATCCCCTTTTGTAATTTCAGGAATATAGCGCTGAACCATAATGGACGTTGTGTTGTGCTCGGTTAATGTTTCCAAAATCACGTTAAGATTTGGATCCTTCTCCATTACTCTGAAAATAGAGCTTCCGCCCATGCCATCAAGGGGTTTCACAATGGTATCGTGATGCTTTTCAATAAATGCTTTGATGTGCGAGCTTTGGCTTGTAACTAAGGTGTCAGGGCATAATTCTGGGAACCACGCCGTAAACATCTTTTCGTTACAATCACGAAGTGAATCAGGGCGATTACACACCAGTGAACCTTGCGTTTCCATCAGCTCTAAAAGGTAAGTCGTGTGAATGTAATGCATGTTAAATGGCGGATCTTTACGTTGGAGCACGATGTCGTTTTCCCCAAAGATAAAGTTCTCTTTTTCGCCAAGAGAATACCAATCTTCTAAGCTTGCGAGTTGATTATCACCGGCAAGATTTAACGTGACGTTTTGCGCCGTTGTTTGCACAACGCCATCTAATAGATAAATCGACTTCTGCTCTGTGTAGTAAATAGGAAGACCGAGGCTTGCCGCGCCCATCATCATACCGATGGTGGTATCTTTCTTCGCAAGTAAGGATTCTATCGGATCCATGATAAAGATAATTCTAGGTGTCTTGTTCATAAATGTCCTCAACAGTCATTTTGTGAATCTGTCATCAATAGCTGAGTGATATCTGATTCGTGTATATGTATGATTTATTTGTGATGTTTATTTAATGGTTTTATATGATTGCTGTTTCTTAGAATAGATCATTTCGAAGGTAAGCGAAAATAGATTTCTTTAATAGAAAAGATCAAGGTTTTTAATCTCGATCTTTCCATCTCAATCTTTGCTGTAAAATCTCTGCTGTAATCTTAACCGCAATCCCATTGTTTAGTTTTCTAGGAAAAGATTCGTTTCAGTAGACCAATCGCCGATCACGCCTTGAAGCGTTGAAATTACTGTTAATGCGGCAGTTTCTGTTCGTAAAATTCTAGCGCCTAATGACACGCTTTTTGCGCCGGCACTTTGTAGTTGCTCGATCTCTTCTTCCGTTAAACCACCTTCAGGACCAATCACGATAGTGAAAGAGTGGGGTAGTTGGGAGTTTTCAGAACTGTTTTCTTGATCTAGTAATTGATCCGGCAATCTCAAAAGTTGGAAGGATTTTAAAAAGCTTCCAAGTGAATGCTCTGCTGTCGGCGCAAGGGTGATAATCGTTGTGTTCATGGTTGGCAAGACATTTTGAATCCATGAATCTAAAGAATGCGGTTCATGGAGCGTTGGTGGAATATTGAGTCCGCACTGTTCGCAAGCGGAAGTAATGATGTTATTCCAACGATCTAAACGCTTTTCAGTCTGATCTTTTTTAAGATGCATCACGCTTCTCTCAGTCGCTAACGGCGTAATCGATGTAACTCCAAGCTCGGTACTTTTTTGTAGCACAAGCTCCATCTTTTCGCCTTTCGCTAAGGATTGTAGAAGATGAATCTGAATTCTACTGGTGCGATTGATGGGATTAAACTTCTTAAGACGAACCGTGAGATGACGTTTTGCAATCTCCACGATATTGCCGTGATATTCTCCGCCTTCGCCGTTAAAGAGAATGATCGGATCATTCTCACGACTTCTTAAAACGCGAGCAATGTAGTTATATTCTTCATTTTGTAATGTGATATCTTCGCCAATGGCAAGGATCTGGTTCAAAAAAAGGCGCATAAGCTTATCCTTTGTCTTCTGAATGTATAAAGAGTAAAGGCGTTTAATCTGCTGACTAAACGCCTTTTGACTGATTTTGATATGGAACGTTAGTTAATTCTAACTACTGATTTCTTTGGCGTGCAAGATCCGCAATCGACATGCCGGTCTCTTCATCATCATATTCATCATCGAAGAATGATTCTTGTTCATGTGCGCTACGAATATATTTCACACCTTTGTTTTTAAGGAACTGATTACGATATTGTAGGTAAGCTTCACGTTGGAAAACATATGGGTCTAATGCCGCAGACTTTGTCACAGAATCCACATCTAATAATTCGCTTCGAAGATTCACAAGTCCCACAGTATAAAGCCCCACAGCTTGCCAATCTGTGAATGCGTATGTTGCAGGATTCACGAAGATATCGGCCACGGTTCCAACAGTATCACGAGAGGTAGAAGGACCGACAAACGGTACGACAAAGTAGTTACTATTTGCCCAGCCCATTTTTGCAAAGGTCGTTCCCATATCGTTATCATTTTTTGGAGGAAGATGGAAAGTATCTGTTAAGTCGATAAAGCCAAGTAATCCAAAGGTGGAGTTAAAGACGAAACGATGTACGCTTTCAAGAGCTGATAAAAACTCGCCTTGGGTCACATGAACAACGGCATTATGCGTATCACCCAAGTTTCTTAAAGAGTTTGCAATTCCCGTTCTTGCTGTTTGTGGTACAACTGTTACATATCCTTCCGCAACAGGTTTAGAAATCGCTTTATCAAATGCCGTATTAAACTCATAAGTAGGTCTGTTATAGCCTTCATACGGATCATACGGATTTGGGTTTTTACCCGCACATGCCGTAATAATGCCGGCAATCATTAGTGTGCTTAAAAGGCGAAAATATTTCATAGTGTTTTCTCAGATTTAAATAATTTTACTGTCAATTGTAACAGGAGTTTTTATAAGAAAGTATATCTTATTGTTTTTATAGTCATCAGTTACGATATCTCTATGGGGAGATTGTGCCGTATCTGAAAGAAAAAGTATCTCATTATGGATGATCAAGGTGCTTCATAATTAGAAGCACCTCGATATATAGCGAGTTAGGATTTTAAGCCAATCCCTTTATTTAGCAAGTAGTACGCTAAGCTAAATAGGACGATAAAGAAGCCTGATAAGAGCAGAATTGCCGTCCAGATATTAATATCTGAAACGCCTAAAATACTATATCTAAACGCACTCACCATATAGAGCACTGGGTTAAAGTACGATACATTTTGCCAAAATTCCGGAAGTAGTGATACGGAATAGAACACGCCACCGAGATAGGTTAATGGCGTTAAAATGAAGGTTGGGATAATAGAGATATCATCAAAACTTCTTGCGAAAATCGCATTAATTAAACCAGCAAGTGAAAATACGAGCGAGGTTAAAAGGAAGATAAAGACCATCAAAAAGGCATTATCTATCTTCATATCAATGAAAAACATTGCCACAATGGTCACAATTCCGCCGACAGCAAGTCCACGAGCAACACCGCCCATCACATAACCGCCGATAATCACAAGATTTGGAACAGGTGCGACAAGCATCTCTTCAATATGGCTAGAGTATTTTGCGCTAAAGAATGAAGAAACCACGTTGGAATAACTATTGCTAATTACTGTCATCATAATTAATCCCGGTGCGATAAATTGCGCGTAGTTGACGCCATCCATATCACCGACACGATCGCCCACTACTTTTCCGAAAATAAGGAAATAGAGAATTGTTGTGATTAATGGCGGTAATAATGTTTGTGGCCAAATGCGGACAAAACGGTAAATCTCTTTGGTAATAATGGTGTAAAAGGCAATCCAATAAGCGCGATTACTCATTTTTTGCTCCTTCTAAATTGTCTGAATTTTGGGGCGCACGATTTGTAATGCGAAGGAAAAGCTCTTCTAAACGATTAGACTTATTGCGCATCGTATCAATTTTGATATTTTTCGTGTTCAGCCCAGTAAATAGATCATTGATCGTATAAGGCTTTGTGATTTCAGCTTCCAAAGTCATAGAATCCACCAGCTTTAAGGTAATGCCATCAATCATTGGTAATTCAACGGCGTGATCACTTAAATCTAAGATAAAGGATTCCGTTTGCAGTTCTCGAAGGAGCGCATTCATAGAGCTTTGTTGAACAATTTCACCGTGATTAATAATGGCGATATTTTTACACATCTGCTCCGCTTCTTCTAAATAGTGCGTCGTGAGAATAATGGTGGTGCCGGCATCATTCACTTTTTGCATGAGTTCCCATGTTTGACGGCGAATTTCAATATCAACGCCGGCAGTCGGTTCATCTAAAATGAGTAATTTAGGATTATGCACTAAAGCTCTTGCGATCATGAGTCTGCGCTTCATCCCGCCAGAAAGTTCCCGAGCCATCACTTTCGCTTTATCGGAAAGATCAAGAAGCGCAAGGAGTTCAGCGGTGCGTTTTTTCGCTTCTGATCGAGGAATGCCGAGATAACCTGCTTGGTTAATGACGATCTCTTCACAAGGCTCAAAGGGGTTAAAGTTGAATTCTTGAGGCACTAAACCAATCATGGATTTCGCAAGATTTTTATTCTTCTGAGTATCCACGCCAAACACTTCAACATTGCCGGAAGTCGCTTGTACAAGATCGGTAATAATACCAATTGTCGTAGATTTTCCGGCACCATTTGGGCCAAGAAGGGCGAAGAAATCGCCTTCTTTCACTTCAAGATTAATGCCTTTTAAGGCGACTTTACCGTTTCGATACTGCTTCTTGAGATCAGTAATTTTTAACGCTAATGGAGTTGCCATAAAATTGATACCTCTAATAGTTCATGAATGGATAGGGTTCTGAAAGGGATTGGGAATATCTTTCAGTAAGAGAATTGAGAAGCGATGTTATTTCTCAACTCTTTCTCAATTTTTGAGATGTTGCTCTAAGTTATTATCTTTAAATCATCATAAAGCTTAAAGGTAATTTATAAAAACTAACACATAAAAACAAATAAAGACCTCTTGCTAATGCAAAAGATCTTTATGATTACTTAAAAGTGTCGATAATTAATCGCGTGATCTTTTCGGTGAAAAACGCTCTTCACGATTAAATGATCTAGTTTCATCACGGCTATGTCTGCGAGAATCTTGTGAACCAAAGCTTCTGCCTTCAGAGCGGTTATTGCTACGATCAAATGAACGACCTTCAGAACGGTTGCTGTTACGATCGAATGAACGACCTTCTGAGCGGTTGTTGTTACGATCAAATGAACGGCCTTCAGAACGATTGCTGTTGCGATCGAATGAACGACCTTCAGAGCGGTTGCTGTTACGATCAAATGAACGACCTTCAGAGCGGTTGCTGTTACGATCAAATGAACGGCCTTCAGAACGGTTGCTGTTACGATCAAATGAACGACCTTCAGAGCGGTTGCTGTTACGATCAAATGAACGGCCTTCAGAACGGTTGCTGTTGCGATCAAATGAACGGCCTTCAGAACGGTTACTGTTGCGATCGAATGAACGATCTTCAGAGCGGTTGCTGTTGCGATCAAATGAACGGCCTTCAGAACGGTTGCTGTTGCGATCAAATGAACGACCTTCTGAGCGATTGTCACGATTGAACGGACGACCTTCAGAGCGGTTATTATCGCGATTGAATGGGCGACCTTCAGAGCGGTTATTATCACGATTGAACGGACGACCTTCTGAACGATTATTATCACGATTGAACGGACGACCTTCAGAGCGATTGTTGTCACGATTAAATGGACGGCCTTCTGAACGGTTGTTGTCACGATTAAATGAACGACCTTCTGAACGGTTGTTGTCACGGTTAAACGGACGACCTTCTGAACGGTTGTTGTCACGATTAAATGAACGGCCTTCTGAACGATTGTTATCACGATTAAATGGACGACCTTCAGGACGACTGCCACGGCTATCATCACGATGTTTGAAACGATCGCCTTCATGACGGCGCGCATCTTGTGAACCGAATGAACGGTTATCACGATTTAGTTCACGGCGACGATCTTGCTGATTACCACCCACACGGCGTGCTTTTGAACGTTGGCGTTCTGTTTTTTCATCAAGCACAACACGTTGATGCTCAAGACCTACAGATTCTACGAGACCTTTTAAAACGTCTGCATCAATATCAATAAATTGACCTTCACGAAGACCTTTTGGTAATTCCACGTTGCCGTAACGAATACGGATTAAACGTGAAACCATTAAACCTTGTGATTCCCAAAGACGACGAACCTCACGGTTTTTCCCGCCTTTTACCGTCACGTGATACCAGAAGTTTGCACCTGTGCCACCTGACCAAAGGATATCTTCAAACTTAGAAAGACCATCTTCAAATTCGATGCCTTTCTTCATATTATCAGCCATCTCATCAGTGAAATCGCCGATAACACGAACTGCATATTCACGCTCTAATTCGTGAGATGGATGCATTAAGCGATGCGCTAATTCACCATCATTTGTTACTAAAAGAAGACCTTGCGTGTTGATATCTAAACGGCCAACAGTGATCCAACGACCATCGTTAATGCGTGGAAGACTATCAAAAATTGTCGGACGACCTTCAGGATCGTGACGGGTTGTAATTTCGCCTTCAGGCTTATAATAAATAAGCACACGACGTTCTTGTTCGCCATTTTCGATCGAAATTTTACGGCCATCAAGGAGAACAGTTTCAGTTCCATCCACTTGACATCCGAGCTCTGCTGTTTCGCCGTTAACCTTGATACGGCCTTCGCTAATCCAACTTTCGATTTCTCGGCGTGAACCCAATCCTAGGTTCGCTAAAACTTTTTGTAAACGTTCTTTCATGATGCCCTTAAAATAGGAGTGTTAAATGGCGATTATTATAGCGGATTCTCGTGCTAAATTGTAGCTTCTTGCAATAAAACGTGAATAAAACCAATCTTGAAGATTAATGTAAAGAGAATCATGAGCTTCATCTGTAGGCTTTTTTAGAATGATTGCCGAGAAGTGAATGTAATGAAATTATAGAGAAATTGGTTTAAGAAAGTTCAATAGTTAAAGTGCAATAGTATTGCAAGAGTAAAGAAGAGATTGATTCATAGCAGGGGTGCATGTTTACATTTTTTGAAAATCCCATGCCAGCGCTGTTCCTCATTTTTAGAATTTTAAGCCGAAATAACGATAGGACTATTGGGTTCTTAAAACATAAAAAATCCCAAGTGATTTCTATTCGAAACAGTTCTTGGGATTTTTAAAATAGCGTATCTATTTACTATTTAAATAGTATTTGAATGCCTGATCTGAATCCTTGCCGGCAATTATTTCTTCGCTTTAAGCTTTCCTTCTTCGCCGTTTAATAAGCGTTGAATATTCGATTTATGGCGATAGATGAGGAAAACATCCATAAAGATTACGGCATAGACAATCTCAATGGGCGCATTAAAGAAATAGAGGAAAAAGGGTACTGAAACCGCCGCAATCAATGCTGAAAGGGAGGAGATCTTCGTGATGATGAAGATCACAATCCAAACACCAAAAGCGCATAATCCTACTAGAAAGTTTAATCCTAAAATCGCACCGAGCGCAGTCGCAACGCCTTTTCCGCCTTTGAAGCCAAAAAATATTGGGAAAAGATGCCCTAAGAATGCCATCACGGCAACGAGAGAAATCGTGAGCGCTGATTGATCTAGCAATTTCGCGATAAGAACCGGAATAAGTCCTTTTAATAGATCGCCAAGAAGCGTTAATGCCGCTAATTTTTTTCCGCCAATGCGCATCACATTTGTCGCGCCAGGATTGCCGGAGCCTTCTGTTCTCGGGTCCGGAAGACCTGCGATTTTACAGAGAATAATGGCAGAAGAGAGCGAGCCAATAAAGTAGCTTGTAACAATTAAAAGGTAACCTAAAAGCGTGATATCCATATTTTAACAATCTCGGATGTGGGAAAATTAGGAGTTAGTTTCTCGTTTATTTTCCATGTAGTCAAAAAAACGTGTGATACGTTCGGGTTTTAATGTCTTGGTCATCGGCGGTAAGCTATCTAAAAAACGCTTGCCGTAACGGCTTTTTGATAAACGAGTATCGGCAATCACGAGAACGCCGTAATCATCATGATCTCGAATCAGCCTTCCAACACCTTGTTTCAGCGCAATGATCGCTTTTGGCAGTTGATAAGTGCTAAAAGGATCGTAACCTTGTTCGCGGATCAGATCCATTTTCGCTTGTTCAATCGGGTCGCCCGGCGATGAAAAGGGGAATTTCTCAATAACGACGCAAGAGAGCGCATCGCCTTTTACATCCACACCTTCCCAAAAGCTCATGGTTCCAAGCAAAATACCATTGCCGGATTCTTTAAAGGCTTCGATCAACTGCATTTTCGGCAAATCGCCTTGCACAAAAAGTGGATATTCCGTTTTACGTTTTAAGAGCTCTTTCGCTTCATTGAGTGCACGATAACTCGTGAAGAGAATAAAGCTTCGACCTTTTGTAATATCGATTACCGGCAATACCGCATCAATCATCTCCGGCAAAAACTTGGGATCATTGGGAAGTGGTAGATGATCAGGATGATAAAGTAGGGACGTTCTCGGATAATCAAATGGGCTATCGAGCTTTAAGGTATTTTTCTTAGAAAGCCCAAGCGGACGGCAAAAATAGCTGAAATCATCTTTTACGGCAAGGGTTGCGGATGTGAAAATCCAACTTGCGTTTAAGATGCCGCTATTTTTACGAAACTGTTCTGAAATATCGAGCGGTGTGGAATGAAACGTAATATTAAACGTATAGGTTTCAAGCCAATTAATGGCATTCACGGAATCCGGCGTTTTATCGCCAAGCAGAAGAATTTTCCACGTCACGATAATCTCTTCTAACCGCTCCACAAGTTTTGTGAAGATTTGCGCCCGAACTTTAAGCGGATCGACAATGGTTAGGAGCGTTTTCGCAATATCGTAAATCTCTTGGAAGAGCGTTGTGATAACAGGGTTTTCTTCAAACTCCGAGAGCGCATAACGCTGATTATATTGCGGCAAGGCTTTTCGAAGCTCCGTGAGTGCCTTAAAGAGCGCATCTGCCGCTGTATCGTGGCTACTGAAATCAGAGGCTTCTACGGCAATGGCTTTATTGAGATCATCAATCCAATCGTGAAATTGCTTTGTGGAAAGCTGCGTACTGAAGAACAGTCCGGCAGTTTCGGCAAGTTGATGGGCTTCATCAATAATGATAATTTCTGCTTCCGGCAAAATTTCGCCAAAACCATCTTGTTTTAAAGCAAGATCGGCGCAGAGAAGGTGATGATTCACCACGACAATATCGGAATCCATCGCTTTTTTACGAGCTTTAAAGACAAAGCATTCCTCAAAGTCTGGGCATTCATTATGAAGGCAGTTTTCTGTGGTAGAAGTGACTTGTGACCAGAGATCAGATTCTGTAATGCCGGAAAGTTGCGTAATATCGCCGGTGGCGTCTTGTTGTGCAAAGCGTTCAATTCTAAAAAACTGCTCCACTTGTTTCTTGTTCTCAAATCGTCCACGAGCTCGAAGGGTTTTCGTTCGGTAAAGACAGATATAGTTCGCACGACCTTTAAGGAGTGCCGTTGAAATCGGATGCTTAATCAAGCCTTGAAGTAGCGGAATATCCTTTTCAAAGAGCTGATCTTGAAGGTGCTTTGTTCCGGTAGATACTAATGTTTTCTTTTTTGATAAGAGCGCCGGCACAAGATACGCAAAGGTTTTTCCCGTTCCGGTTCCCGCTTCTACGATTAACGTATCGTGCTCATCAATGGCTTCGGCAATTGCTTCCGCCATCATAATTTGCTCTGCACGAGGCTGATAGCCATTAATCTTTTGGCTTAACGCACCGTTATCGGAGAAAAATTGGGTAATGGGCTCTTTATTCATATCGTATCGTTATTCTTGCGAGGATCTATCGTTCTGTGAGTTGAAAATGAAGCTCTATTGTAACGGTTTTTAGAAAAACTGTTGTAGCAAAGTAATCAGAGTTATAGAAATAGGAGAGAAAAGAAGATCGTAGATAAAAAAGAAAGATCTTAATTTCTTAAGATCTTTAAAGGCCTCACAACTTACAGAGGAAGGGGGTAAAGAGTCATATTTATTGTTTTTGTAAAATTACCTAATTTATAGATCTAATGTAATTCGGTCATGTTTTGCACGGGATACGCATGGCATAATGGTTTGTTGGGAGGCTTTTTCTGCATCACTGAGGTATCTGTCTAAATGTTCAGCCTCACCTTCAATAATATTGGTTTCACATGTGCCACAATAACCATCACGGCATAGGCAATCTATGTCAATGCCAGAGCCCTCTAACGCTTGTAAAATAGATTGATTGGATTCCACTTGTATTTCAATCCCGCTTTTTGCTAAGACAAGCGTGAATGCATTGGCTTCAGTAAGGGGATCTGATGAGAATTTTTCCCAATGAATATATTCATCTCGATAGCGATTACGATGACCGCTTTCTATAACCGCATCAATCAATCCTTGAGGGCCACAGACGTAGATATGTGTTTGTTTAGGTTGATTTGCTAATAGTTCATCAATATTCAGAGATTCATTGTGACTATTAATGTAGTAGAAACAGCGATCTGCATGCATGCTTTGCTGAAGATCTTCGGTTAATGCCCCATGTTCAGGTGCACGAAAGGCATAGTGCAACTCATAATCAGCATTACGATCAGAAAGTTCTTTTAATTGTGGAATAAAGGGGGTGATACCAATTCCACCGGCAATTAATATATGTTTTTGCCCTGTGTTAGATAGCTCAAACATATTTTTAGGTGTTGAGATCGTCAGAATATCATCGACTTTCACATTGTTATGCATGAATTTAGAGCCACCTTTGCCATCTTCTTCTAATCTCACACAAATTTGATAGTGAGTCTGATTATCGGGTTGGCTCATTAAAGAGTAGGCATTATTGAAATCTTCAGCCCCATTTTTCATCTGAACGATGATATGACTGCCACCACTGAATTCAGGGAGTAAATTCCCGTTAATATCTTCTAATGTGAAGCGCTGGATGAGAGGCGTTAGCTGTTCTATCGCTGTGACTTTGACGTTTAATGATTCTTGCATATCTCCCATTTTGAATCCCTCTTATTATTGATGTTTGTGAGTGTGTTTGTTGTAATTATTGTTTTTTATGATTTTTATAATGATTGCTAAGTTGTAGTAAGAAACCGCTCTTATGAGGCGCTAGTATAGATATAGAACTAGTGATACTTGATAAGAGCAGGTTTCTCACTTTTTAGCTTGTTTTTTGTAAAGTAAAAGCTAGATTAATCCTGATGTACTTGAGCAATTAGGCTATGGAAGTAAGCAATTCCATGCTCGCTAATGCCAGATCTTTGTCTATCCGTCATGATTCTGCCTTGTCCACGATAGCCTTTTGATTTCAGACCACGTTGAACGCTTTCCACTAAACGAAGATCTTCAGGGCGGAATACTGTGCGATACCATTCAATAAGATCTTTCTGTTTTTGTGTGAGCTCTTCATTTAAGAAGAAGATCTCATAATGTTGAAGTGTATTTTCTGCATCAATAGGGTACTCGTAGATGACTGTCATAAAGTCGCTACCTGGATTGACATTAAACATTGTTGCAGGCCATGCCCAAAAACCATGGAAACTCGCATCTACAACGGAATCATCTAGTTTGAAAGATTTTTCAGAAGAGCGCGCAAAACCATATTGTAAAGACCAATTACCATGCATTGTATGCCAGTATTTATCTACTTGAACTGAATCCGCAAAACCGGGATGAGCAGGGCCACAGTGGTAACATTCCATGTAGTTATCGACGATGACTTTCCAGTTTGCAGGAGTATCTGTAATATACCTTGCAGCTAGTTTTAGGTCATTAATAACGGGGCAAGCTTCAAACATTTTTTCTGCTAAACCTGGAAGCTGTTCTTCAACAGACCCGGAGTTTGGATCTAGATTGATGAAAACAAATCCTGCATATTCTTCTACTTTGATAGATGAAAGATGTGACCCTTCCGTATCGAAACTTTCAACATTGTCACAGTTACGAGCTAATGCAAGTGTTCCATCAAGTTTAAATGTCCATGCATGATAAGGACATGTGATCACATTTTTAGCTTTACCACTCCCTTCCATGAGTTCATGTCCACGATGTGGGCAGACGTTATAGAATGCGCGTAAAACATTATCTCGACCTCTGACAATGAGGATATTTTCCCCAATAATTTGGCGCGTTATATAGTCATTCGGATTGGCGAGTTCGCTAATATGAGAAACGCAGATCCAACTTTTATCAAAGATACGCTCTTTTTCGATCTCAAAAATTTTCTCTGAGGTGTAGTATTCTCTCGGCAATGTCCATGCTACATCAGGATCATTACAAAAATCTTTAGGAAGTTTAGGGATTTGTGACATAGTTGTTCTCCTTTAGGGATTATGGATGACTTAATATGTGAGTCATTGATTAATTATTATGAGTAGTGAGCGACTGAATTACGCCCACATAGAGCGAATCGCTTGTAAAAAATTTAAATAAAATTGATAGACATTGGGGCAATCTCGCCACATGCAAATCGAATTATGAATAATGGATTGAGCTTCATATAAAGTGACATCTACCCCTTCTTTTTGAAGTAACTCAAAGTAGGCAACTCCTTCATCTAGAAGAGGGCTCCAAGGGATAACTCCTATCCAAACTTTAGGGACTTTAGAGATGTTTTTTGCCAGAAGTGGTGAGTTCTCCTTGAGTACGTCTTTGAGTGCTTCAGGTACATAACGTTCATAATAGAAAGAAATATCACTTGGGTTAATCATAGGTGCTTTCGCATGATCTTCGTGGCTTGGAAAAGACTCTGTGAGAGATAAGCATGGAGAGAGCAGAGCGATCCCCGCAGGCTGAATCTCTTCTTTTGAGATCATAGAAGCTAAGCTTGTCGCTAATAAAGCCCCGACTTCATCCCCTGCCAATACGATTTTATTAGGATTAATATTCCATAAAGAAAGATGCTCTATTAGGTAATTCCATCCTTCTAATGCATCCTCAAATGCGGCAGGATATTGATGCTCAGGAGCTAATCGATAATCTACACAGAAAATCCAAGCATCGAGCGATCGAGCCATATCCCCCGTTAAGAATTCGTAGGCATCCAATCCTCCACATTCAAATCCGCCACCATGAAGATAAAATACGATGGGCCATCCCTCTTTCGGAGTAGAAGTTGTAGGTTTATAGATACGATATTTCATATTATGTGTATTAGATAAGGTGCCATCTTCTACTAAATATGAGTCATCTCTTAAGAATGAATAGTGAGCATACATTGCATCAAAAGCAGCTCTGCGGGAATCAATATGTTCATCTGCTGCGGAATATACAGTGCTCCAATGAACGAGTTGTTCCATCTCTTCATTTAATAAGTAATCTTGTTTAGTCATTTTATGGCTCTCTTAATTTGGTGTTTTTTCAGATGAAAGTAGAACAGCCGTTTCAGGAGTTATTTCTAATTTTTTATTCATTTTTCTCATCATTTTTTCTATCTTATGCGCCGGCATTTGAGAGTAGTCTTGATGGAGCCATGCTATGAGTCCATAGGTTTGTACTAGAATAATGACTATGAAAGGAATTGCGGTAATGATTGTGGCGGCTTTCATGGTTTCTAAAGGTGCATTGGAGTACATCATGGCTAATGGTACAAGAGTTAGCATGACGCACCAGAAGAGACGATCTTTTGGAGATGGATCTTGTCCTTCTTGCAATCCTTTAAGGCTAGCCGCAGATACTGCATAACCTACTGCATCCATGTGTGCTGCGAGAAAGATTGCCATGATGAAGAGAAATATCCACATCATAATTGTGCCTAGAGGAAGTAATTGTAATAATTCTCCAATAGCGTATTCACCACCAATTTCCGTTAACATATTAGGAACTTCAACAATTCCATTAATAAAACTATGAACGCTGTAGTTTTCAAATACTCCGTATACAAACCATAATCCTGCACAACCACCCACAATCATTGCTGTAATAACTTCTCTGATGGTTCTACCGCGAGAAACACGTGTAACAAATAGCGCAACGCCAGGAGCATAAGAGATCCACCATAACCAGTAGAATACAGTCCATTCTCTCGTAAATTTGCCATCGCCCATTGGGTCTGTAAATAGGCTCATTTCAACGAAATTTGTCATCATTAAACCAATGCTACTTAAACTGTTGTTTATAATAAATTGAGTAGGTCCAAAGATCAGGACATAAGCTGCGAACAGAACGACACCAATACAGACCATTTGACTGAGGCGTCTCATTCCACTATCCATTCCAACATAAGAGCTAAGCGCAAAAAGAACAGAAACACTTAAGACAATGATTGCTTTAGTAGTAAAGGTGTTTGGAATACCTGTCAGGATTGAAAGAATATTCGCAAAAGTAGCAGCAGTAAAAACTAGAGAGATTGTTAATGCGCCAAACATGCAAAGAATGAAGAGTAAATCAACGAGTCTACCCACAGGGCCCGTTGCTTTAAGTCCTGTAACGGCTTCAATCATTGCTGCCAAACTTAAACCTTTATTTTTACGAACATGGTAGTGATAGCACAAACTAATAGAGGCTAATGCATAAATCGCCCAAGCGCTAATACCTGAATGGAAGAATGAGTATGCCACGCTAAATCGAAGGGATTCAGGGGATTCTGCTGCAATATTTAAACCGGGGGTTTGATAATAGTATGCCCAATCAAGAAATCCCCAATAGAGCGCGGAAGAGCCAATTCCAGAGAGGATAAACATAAATATCCATGAGGGAGTTGAATACTGAGGTTTTCCAGATCCTAGTTGGATTTTTCCATACTTACTACATGCGAGTAGTACGACAAATAAGAAACCAATGAAAGTGAAAATAAGTACAGGGGATGCAAAAGTGGTTGTTGCAATATGCATTAGATCAGCCGCAATATCGACTGCTACAGCAGGGTATGTTGCAAGAGCCCAAACAGATGAAAAAACAATTAATAAACTAAGGGCGGACAATAGTAAATCGCGCTGAGGCTTTTGTTGAGATAATTCCATGTTTCCTCCTTGGAAAATTTACTTAACATTGTTGATTCTTATTGATCAATATTAGTTTTTATAGATGTTAAGCTTTTGAAGTGTTGGATTTTCTTAAAATGGATTAAGAAAGTAAGGGGATATTTTTTTAAATATCGTCAATTACGTTATCTCCTCCCTTAGATGTGAAGAAAGTAAATTATAGAGCTAATTGATTGGATGAAGGTGTTATATCCATCTTCTTAATTCGTGCCGTTAAATAAGTTAAATAATATTTGTTGTGCTTATCTTTTACATTAACGAAAAAAAGAGAATAAGGTAGAGGGAGGATTGTGAATTCAAGAAACACGATCTGTGAATAATCATTTTTATATCTTATACAACAGTGTTTTAGTTGTTTTCTTGAAGAGGATTACACTAGAGTGTGTTTTTTTAAAATTGTAGGAAGATTTTCCTGAAAAAAATTAATACAAACTCTAAGCTTTGCTGAATCACTAGTTCTTCCTGAATAAACTGCCCAGATATCAGCATCCTGCCAATATTCAGGTAAAATATGAATTAGCTTTTTATAATATAACTCTTGCTGAATGTCCCATATAGATCGAAGCATGATGCCTTTCCCTAAAAGAGCCCATTCTTTTACAATTTCCCCATTATTAGAGGAGAGTTTTCCTTGTATTTTAATGTTTCTTTTTCCTTTATCGCTATCTAAATCCCAACTAGCTAATGGTTGATCCCGCTCTTTGATTATCAAACATTCGTGGTCTAATAGATCCTGTAGTTTTTCCGGGATACCTTCTTCCTCAAGATAGCTAGGGGATGCGCAGAGTATTCTTTTATTTGAGAATAATTTTCGAGCGATGAGATTAGGAGAGATATCATTACCAATTCGGATATCTAAATGCGTTTGAGATTGGTTAAGATCGTGAATCTGATCAATGGTATCAAAACGTATAGAAAGTAAAGGATATTGTTCTGATAGTTCAGCAATAAGATTTGAAATATATTTTCTTCCAAAACCTAGACTGCTGGTGATCAAAATAGGGCCTGAGGGAGTATGGATTTGATCAGAAATACTATTGATAATATTTTCCATATCCATGAGGAGATTAATACTCTTCGTGTAGATACGGTTTCCATGAGTTGTAAGGCTTAAGTGACGAGTACTTCGATTGAGTAGCTTCACTCCTAGGCACTCTTCTAGTACTTGAATGCGTTTACTGATATAGGCTGGCGATTTCCCTAATGATTCTGCGGCTTTTGCAAAGCTTGCATATTTTATAACGTGTATAAACACATTGATATCTTCTAATTGTGGTAACTGATTCATAACCCCTCCTGTTATTTATATTTTTATTTATTGATATGTAAATATAAATGTAAATGTAATATGAGAGGGGCGTATAAAGCTAGTAAAAATTGCTATTAATAAATAGTAATAGAGGAGATTTTATAATGGGGAAGATAAAGAGGAGGTGCAGATTAGATGTGGTAGATATCTTTTTTAACCGAACTTACCAATATAAGGTAAATGTTAAAAAAAGTGCAGTATAATTTTTAAGCATAAGTTTTAAAGTTAGGTTTTATGCGGGTTTTGGGGCTTGTAATAGTTATATCCCAAAACTTATCCACAGATACTGTGGATAGCTTTGGAAAACTTTTTTGAGACTTGAAAATCCTTTTATCTTTATGAAAATATAGGGTTATTTTAGTGGTTATTTGCGGGTTTCATCCTTCACATCGCCCCCGACAATTATTGTCACCATCTCTTCAGGGTTGACATGACGCTTAAATGCCTCTTGTATCTCTTTCGGCGTAATTGCGTTCACTTTCTCCGGCAAGGTGTCGAAATAATCGAGGGGAAGATTGAAAAGAGCTAATCCCAAAATGGAGTTTGCAAGCTTGGCATTGCTATCCATATCGAGCACTAAAGAGCCAAGATAGTTATTTTTCGCACGTTGCAACAGATCAGAATCCGGCGTTTCTAAGATGAAAGTTTCAATGACCGCTTTCGTTTTTGTAATCGCTTCATCGACGCTCTCATTTTTAGTGGAGAAACTCACCGTGAAAGGACCTTCATAAATGCCGGCGTTGAAACGACTTGAAATGCCGTAGGTTAAACCATCTTTTTCACGAATCGTTGTCATTAAGATCGAAGTTAAACCGCTACCGCCGAGAAGATGATTACCGATAATCAGCGGTAAATAATCTTTATCAAAGCGGTCAATCGCTGGTTGCCCAAGCATCACTCTTGTTTGTGGACTATTGTATTTTTGCGTGATAATTTCATTGGTTGTGACAGGTTCAATCACCGGTAATTCTGGCTGAATCTCGCCTTGTTTGAGCTGAAAGCTAATGCGATGGGCGATATCGGTTGCCATCTCCTGATCAATATCTCCGACAATGACGATTTTAGCGTTATTAGCACGATAGAAGTTATTACGGAAAACCTCTAAATCCGCAAGCGTTAATGTTTGTAGGGATTGCTCTAACGCTTTAGAAGTTGCCCCAACGACGCTATTGGGGTAGAGCGCTGCATTATAGAGCTCGCTTGCGATAAGATTGGGGTTATCCAAAATCGCTTTTTGCCCATCAATGGCTTGTGCGCGTTCTCTTTCAAAGATATTTTCTTTAAAATCCGCTTCTGTCATCACTTCGATAAACAGATCTAAAGAGGGCGAAAGAAGCTCCGGTTTCACTAAAGATCGGAGTGAAAATGTTGTGGTACTAAGAGAAGATCCTGCACGAATATTACTTTGAAGATCATCAAGCTTTGTCAGAAAGGCTTCTTCATCTAAAGTTTTGGTGCCTTTTGTCGTCATATTTGCCGTCATGCTCGAAAGCCCATATTGAGAACCTTCACGCAAACTGCCGGCATCTACGGCAACGATAATATCGATAATCGGAATTTCAGGTGCCGATAGATAATAGACAGAAGCGCCTTCTTTGGTGGACCAAGTTTCTACTTTGTTATTCGCTTCGGCAGTCAATCCTACGACAAAAATCGTGGTGGTTAGAATGCCGGTAAAAAATTGTTTAATGTTCATTACAGGGCTCCTATTTTGCCGAAGAAGTTGGTGTAGAATTGATTGCACTGTTGTTTGCATCGTTAGTTAAGTCATTCTCTGAATCATTATTTGTATCGTTATCTATATTGCTCTCACTGCTCGATTCGAGAATAATAACAGCTTCTTTTTCAGAGGTTGCTGTAGGAGCTTCTTCAGACGCTGTTTTCGCAGATGTTTCTGAAATTAGCTCCAGAACAGGTTCGCTGTGATTCGATTCATTTTTATGACTAGGATGAAGCGTTGCCACCGTTAATAGATCATCTTGGAAGTATTTGTTTGCCACATCTTGAATCATTTGGGGCGTGATTTGTTTCAATAACTCCACACGATTCTCGGCATTTTGCCAACCTTCGCCGGTAGTTTCCGCTTGCCCAATCAGCATCGCTTGAGAATAGACAGAATCTTTAGCGTAAATGTTGCTAGCTTCATAAAGCCCGATGATACGATCGAGTTCGGCTTGTTCTACAAGTGTTGTTTGTAGCTTGGTGATTTCCGCTTTAAAGGCATCTTCTAAGGCTTCTAGCGAGCTGCTATCTGCCGGAACGCCAACAAATACGAAAGGCGTAATATAGCGAGCGCCGTAGTTATAAAAGTTTCCAGCTTGAAGGGCGATTTGTTGATCTCTTACCATGGATTTACTGAGGCGAGAAGAGTTTGTGCCATCGAGCAGAAGAGAAGTTAAAAGAAGCGTTGCTGCATCTTGCGAGTTTTCTGCTTCATTCACGCTCGGCACTTTATAACCCATAAAAATCACAGGAAGATTCGCTTCAACGGCCAGATTGATACGTCTTTCGCCTTCTTGTGCGACTTCAAAGTTGAAAGGGCGGGTAATGTGATCGCTACTTGGAATATCGCCGAAGTATTTTTCAATGAGTTTTAAAGTTTCCTGTGGATTCACATCGCCGACAACGACAACGGTGGCATTATTGGGCGCATAAAATTGCTCATACCATTTTTGCAGATCTTCCAATTTCCAGCCATGAATTTCCGGCATCCAACCGATAATCGGATTGCGGTAAGCACTTGTGGTAAACATGCCGGCATTAAAGGCTTCATAGAGTTTTGATTGCGGATTGCTATCGGTTCTTTGACGGCGCTCTTCGGCAACGACTAATCGTTCCGGCGTAAAATCGGCTTCTCGAAGCTCTAAGTTTTGCATGCGATCGGCTTCTAATTTGAGCGCAGTTTCGATCTCCCAAGCAGGAATATTTTCAAAATATCCGGTGTAATCCGTAGAAGTGAAGGCATTATCTCGGCCACCAAGATTCGCAATAATTGTGGAATGTTCATTGGGACCTAAAGTATCCGTGCCTTTGAACATCATGTGTTCGAGCATATGAGAAATACCACCAAGTCCTCGAGGTTCATCCACAGAACCGACCTTATACCACACCATGGTAGTTGCGACCGGCGTTCTGTGATCTTCTCGAATCACAACTTTTAAGCCATTTTCTAAAGTGGCTTCGTGAGTGTTATTGATGGACGTTAACTCTACTTCGGCGTGCGCTAAAGAAATTGCCGACAAAGAGAAAGCGGTCACGAGTAATCGCGCCGCTTTCTTAAGAGAGTGAGTCTGAATAGATGTCATATGCTCCTCCTGCTATTTTTTTGATGTACTGAATATTCAATATCAATATTACATCTGATTTAAGTGAATTTATTTTGTCACTGTTAAAGTGGATCCTGTTACAAAAGGTTCTGCCGGATCATTTAACTTCCATACTAAATCGATGACTTTACGAAGTTCCATTGGGTTTGTTGCGCCTTCCGGCATCACGCTCATTCTTAAAGCGGAATTGATACAAACAGGATCAATGGCATTAAAAGCTATCTTACCTTCTGATTCATTTTCAAGTGCGAAAATTTTCATCATGGTGCTTAAACCCGCTTTGGCAATGGCATAGCTTCCCCAATAGGCTTTATCGCCGGAAGCCACTTCATCGTGGGCAAAGAAGATCACCGATGCTCGATCGGATTGATCTAATAATGGCAACATTGCATGGGTTAAGAAGTAGGGCGCATTCAAGGTGATTTGTAATCCGTGATGCCATTTTTCAGGGCTGTTATGCGCCATTGGTGTTAAATAACCAAGGTTAATTGCGCCGTGAACGATCCCATCTAATTTCCCAAATTCTTGCCCGATATTCTGCGCAAGATTGTAATAGTCGTTATCTTCAACTTTTAAGAAATCCATCTCAATAATCGCAGGTTCAGCACCGCCACGATTCACGATAATGTCGTAAATTGGATTGAGTTTTTCTTCTTTTCGTCCCATTAAGATGATCGTTGCGCCAAGATCGGCAAGGCGAAGCGCAGATTCTTTACCAATTGCGCCAGATGCGCCGGTAACTAAAATGATTTTTCCATCTAAAGGTTTAGTCATTTTTATGATCCTTTTTCATAAATAATAATTCCCAGAAAGTTTGGACGATCTGGGATTTTAATTGGGAATAGATATTCGCAGGGGGGTAATTTCGGATCTGAAATTATTCCGCCGGCGATTCTTCAGAACTGTTTTTTGTCGCATATACAAGATAATTCATGCTGACATCATCGGTTAAGCCGGCAACTCTATTGAATGGGTTGTAGCTCATTCCTTGAATTTTCTTCACGGTTAAACCATAAGCTTCGCACATCTCATAAAGCTCTAATGGCGTAATGAATTTGTTGTAATCATGCGTGCCTTTCGGAACGATTTTAAGCACATTTTCTGCTGCAAATACCGCTAAGCTTTTAGCTTTAAAGGTGCGATTAATGGTAGAGAAAAAGATCTGTCCGCCGGGTTTTAGCATATCGCTTGCGGCTTTTATTACAGAGCTTGGCGAAGGGACATGTTCAAGCATTTCAAGGCATGTAATGACATCAAATTTCTCAACGTGCTTTTCAGCATAGCTTTCGGCAGTTGTCACATGATAAGAAATCTTCAAACCGTGAGCTTCAGCATGTTGCTTTGCGATTTCAATGGCATTGGGCGCCATATCAATGCCGGTAACTTTCGCATGACGATGCGCTAAACCTTCGGCAATAATGCCACCACCACAACCGATATCTAAAGCTTTCTTGCCGGCGAGATCCACGTAACTTTCAATAAACTCAAAACGGGTTGGATTGATGTCATGAAGGGTTTTTAATTCACCTTCGCTGTTCCACCAATCCTGGTCATTAAATTTTTGAATTTCGTCATTTGCAACATTACTCATGATCAACGGTTCCTTCATTTGATACTGGGGCATTTTCGGTAGCGGTTGTCACAGCATCAGAAGATGTTGTGATCGTTTGAACGGCAACTTCCGTAACACTATTTCTTAATGCATTACTATTTTGTTGGATAGAATCTTTTGCCGGTTCAAGTACGGCAGTATTGATATTATCTAAGAAGTTTTCAGGAATGAAAGAAGATAAAGTTCCTGCCCAAGAAGTTGCCATTTTACTTAATTTTGCATTTTCCCAATAAGGCGTTTCTTTGAGTGGAGATTCCACTACAAAGAGCGAGATAATCGCCACAATAAACATGCCACGAAGTAAGCCGAAAATTGCGCCAAGTAGGCGATCTGGCCATGAAATGCTCAAGCGTCTTAACACATAGGTGATGAGAAGATTGATTAAGCCTAAAATAATGAGAAGGGCAATAAAGGTGATGGCAAAGCTAATGAGATCGCCAAAGATAGAATCTTCGCTATTAATTGCGCTGACACTTCCCCCAAATAGATTAGGAAGCATTTTTCCTACATCTTGGTAGTAAAATACCGCTCCCATAAAGGCTAATACCCAAACCACAAGGGAAAGCGCTTCCGAGATAAAACCTCTAAAGAATGCAACAATTACGGAAATCGCAATAATTGCAATGATGACAGCATCAATAATAGTAGAAATATCCACGATAACGAGCTCCTAAAGTGATGGATTGATTACGGAAAATGAATAACCGCGGGATTAGTCGAAGGGGTTTTTGTTTTGGCTTTTACTTGCTCTGCTGCTTTTTGGGTAGAAAAAGGCCCAATTTGCACGCGATTAAGATTCTTATCTTTCTGAATTCGAACGCTATAACCTTGCTTTTGATATTCGCTCACAAGCTTTTGGGCATTTGCAAGATTTCCAAAAGCACCGATCTGCACATACCATTGACCGCTTACGTTGTTATTGCTTGATGTTGCAGGCTTTTCACTATTGGCAATCAACTCTAATTTTGGCGTAGACGGTTTAGGTGTTTCAGCTTTAGGTTTAGGAGTTGTTTGCGGTTTTTGTGATGTTGTAGGGCGTTCTTGGATGGGATTTGGCGTTTCAGTGCCAGCAATTAAAATAGGCTTTGCTGGAACAATTGTTTCAGATGTTTTCTCTTCTACTTGTTGCCAAAGATCATCGCCCACAATTTCGATATCATTAGGAAGAAGCTCTGTGCCATTTTCTTCCTCTTGAATAGTGGTGCTATCAAGAACTAGCATAGGAGCGCGATTGTTGGAATTGTCTTGTGGCTTAGATGTATTAGGCAAGCTTGTCGTTGGGCGACTCGAGCTATTGTCTACGTTACTCATCTGAGTATCAGAAGGCTGCAACAGTAAAATCGCCACAAGCAAAATTAATGCTAGCAGAAATACACCGCCCACAATACGTTGCAAAATAGGATTGGATTGGGAATTAGACATATTGATTCTCTTTAAACCATTGGAGGCTTTCTGCCATCATGTGAAATGAACCGAATACGATAATAATATCATGAGGTTTGCTAGAAGCTAGGGCTAAGTTACAACCTTCGGGGATAGATTCTGCAGCATGAATTGGTTTATTGATGATCGGGGTGATTTTATCGCGTAATACCGCAGAAGATTGTCCGCGATCATCTAAAATCGGTGCTGTGATCCATTCATCAATGTGATCTGTGAGAGAAGATACTAATAGCTTCTCATCTTTATCTTTGAGCATTCCCAAAAGCGCCGTCACTTTAAGTTTTGTGTCATTTGTGTGATTTTGGGTGAGATCTTGAAGTAACTCTTTTAAAACGCCGGCACCTTGTGGATTATGTGTCACATCGAGAAATACTCTAGGAGAATTGTCCCGAGTTAATGCTTGGAATCTGCCTTCGAGTTTGACGCTTTTTAAGCCTTGAATGACTTTGGGAAGTTCCACATCAACACCGGAAAGGTAGAGCGCCGTAATCGCCGCTGCTGCATTTTGATATTGATGTTTCCCTAATAGATTAGGTTGTGGCAGAAGTAATGCCGGAGCTTCTTCAAACTGATAGACGAAATCCTGATTCGGCAATATTTCATATTGAAACGCTTCTTCATTCATATAGAGCGTTGCATCTTCCGCTTTCGCTTTATTGATAATGGAGATATTAGGGTTTGCTTCCGAAGTCACGACTTTCGCGTGCTTTTTGATAATGCCTGCTTTTTCGCCGGCAATTTCCGTGATGGTATTTCCTAATTGCGCTGTGTGATCAATACTAATCGGTGCAATCACGGCAATTTGTGCATCTGCAATATTGGTGGAATCTAATCTTCCGCCTAAACCGACTTCTAGTACGGCAACATCTACGTTTTGCTTTTTGAAAAGATAGAAAGCTGCAAGCGTTGCAAACTCAAAATAAGTGAGCGTAATCTCTTCTCTCGCAATTTCAATTGCTGTAAACGCTTCAATCAGCTCTGCATCTGACACTTCTTCGAGGTTAATTCGAATCCGTTCATTAAAGCGATTAATATGCGGAGAGGTAAATAAGCCCACTTTGAGATCGTGCGCTTTGTAGAGATTCGCAATCGTTGTGGAAGTAGAACCTTTGCCGTTAGTGCCGGCAACGGTAATCACAAGCGGTGCAATGGGATCAAGACCTAAACGCTCGTATACAGTAATGATACGAGCGAGTTTGAAATCCATTGAGAGAGGGTGAATGGCTTCTAAATAAGTTAGCCACGATTGAAGGGAACGTTCAGAAGCCATATTCATCTCTTGTAGTTTCATAGATCATTTTGAAAGGTTAGCAAACCTCATCTAATGGTTGACCTTGATGTGTTAATTTTGCGAGTAAGCTCGCTATTTCGTTACGTAAATGACGGCGATCTACGATCATATCAATGGCACCTTTTTCTAAAAGGAACTCTGAACGTTGGAAGCCATCTGGTAATTTTTCACGAACGGTTTGTTCAATAACGCGAGGACCTGCAAAGCCGATTAATGCTTTAGGCTCTGCGATATTGATATCTCCAAGCATTGCTAAACTTGCAGAAACACCACCAAATGTTGGGTCTGTTAAGACAGAGATGAAAGGAATACCACGCTCATTTAATTGTGCAATGCCGGCAGAGGTTTTCGCCATTTGCATGAGTGATGTTAAACCTTCCTGCATACGAGCACCGCCACTTGTCATAAACGCCACTAATGGGCAGTTATGCTCTAAGCTGTAATTGACTGCGCGGATAAAGCGTTCGCCGGCAACTGAACCCATGGAACCACCCATGAAGTTAAAGTTGAAAGACGTTGCAGAAATTTCCATGCCTTTAAGCGTTCCGTGCATTGCGATCAATGTTTCAGTTTCGCCCGTATTTTTTTGTGCGTCTGTTAAACGATCACGATAACGGCGACTGTCACGGAAGTTGAGAAAATCGACAGATTCAATTTCTGAACCAATCTCTACCGCTGAGTTTTCATCTAAGAAAGAGAGCAAGCGAGTGCGAGCATCAATACGCATATGCGCATCGCATTTTGGACAAACTTGTAAGTTTGCAGCAAGTTCTTGTTGATAGAGAATGGAATCACAAGAACGACATTTTGCCCATACACCTTCTGGAACTGAGTTACCTTTTTTAGGGGTACGGATCATTGGAATTATACGCTCAAACCAGTTCATTCAGTAACCATCCTTTTATTTGTTAATTCTGATATAGCATTCGTTTATGGGATTTTTACTGGATGAATAATTTTGAAAACATTCACCAAAATCCCGTCATTATTTCGAATTTAATAGATGATTTTCTCATAAAACATAAAAATAGCCAATGAGGATTTTCAAGGAGTTCTTTTTAAAACAGTTAAATCAATTTTTTCAGGAAGAAAGGATAAGAGAAATAAGGTATTAAAAGCATATTAAAAGAGTCTAAACAGAGTCTTAAAGGAGTATTAAAATCAAACCCAACCTTATGAGATCGATTCTGTAGCAAGGACTTTAAAGTAGGAAACGACATAAACGTATGTAATAGAGAATATGTCGCAGAGAAGTGGCAGAGAAAAATATTGAGAAAAAGAATCAATACTCGTAAACAAAGAGATGTTCCGTTATAATCAGTACGAATTTAGTGCTATTTAAGGTTGGTAAAATTATCATGAGTTTTGATATCAGAGAGCTCTATCAAGAGATGATTCTAGATCACAATCGAAATCCCCGTAATTTTCGAGTGATTGATCCATGTTCGCATCATGCAGAAGGTTATAATCCTCTTTGTGGCGATCAGATTGAAGTATATGTCAATATTGAAGATGGCGTGATTACTGACGTTGCGTTTCAAGGCGATGGTTGCGCAATCTCTACGGCATCAAGTTCAATGATGACGGATGCGATTAAAGGGAAAACGGTTGAAGAAGCGGATGCACTTTTTAATCTTTTTCATAGCGCAGTAATGCTTGATGGCGAAGATAGCGACGAGCTCGGAAAACTTCGAGTTTTAACGGGCGTTAGGGAATATCCTGCTCGTGTCAAATGTGCAACGCTTGCTTGGCATGCAATGCATTCGGCGATTCATGAGAAAGATGAAGTTGCTAAAACAGAATAAAATATTCATTGCGTAAAATGAAGATGAACATTGATCAGATAAGTATGTCGAAAGATGAATAAGTCAGCGCTTTTGATCAATGTTTAGCGATGAAGAGATAACAAATTTAAAATTGAAGGATAGAAGCAGAGATGGATATTAATCGAGATGAGCCAAATTTCCCGCAAATTCTTTTTGCAGAAGGAGTTGCGCCGAATGAAACCTCAGAAGAGTTAGTTGAACGCATTATTGATGCGGTAAAAAAAGTATATGATCCAGAAATTCCGGTAGATATTTATGAGCTTGGCTTAATCTATGCGATCGAATTTTTAGATTTAACAGAAAATAATATTCGTATTCGTGTGGATATGACATTAACAGCACCAGGATGCCCAGTTGCCGGCGAAATGCCAAGTTGGGTTTCAAATGCGGTCTACTCAATTCCTGAGATTAAAGAATGTATGGTGGATCTCGTATGGGAACCGTTCTGGACGCCACAACGCATGTCACTTCGCGCAAAATTAGAATTAAATATGCTTTAATTTATAGCAATATTTTCGTAGCGAAAGTTTTGCATTAGAAGTAATAAATAGATAGTTTTAAAAGAATAAAAAGAGAAACCCAAAGTGATTAAAACTTTGGGTTTTTTGTTGGTGTATATTTAGAAAAATATTATTAATCAATATTTCTGCTTTTCTGTTTGGAAATTTAAAATTCTTCTCATTTAGGAATATTTTTTTGAGTGATTACTTTAGCAAATACTTTTGTAGAAAATTCCGTAAAACTACTGTTTTTGAATGAGAATTTTTTTAGTAATTTCTGAAATACTATTGACCCCGGTTAAGGTCATTGCGACTTGCATATCTTTTTTATAAAGATCTAAAAGGTTCTCAACACCGGCTTGTCCTTGCGCTGCTAATGCATAAGCATAAGATCTACCGATCATCACACTATCGGCACCTAGCGCAATCATTCTGACAACATCAAGACCATTACGAACACCGGAGTCTGCCAAAATCGTGATATCACCTTTAACGGCATCGGCAATTGCCGGCAATGCTCTAGCACTTGAAAGAACACCATCGAGTTGTCTTCCGCCATGATTTGATACCACAATTCCATCAGCACCGAATTTTACAGCATCACGCGCATCATCAGGATCAAGAATGCCTTTAATAATCATGGGACCTTCCCAGAACTCACGAATCCATTCTAAATCTTTCCAGCAGATGGAGGGATCAAAGTTTTTAGTAAGCCAACCAATATAATCCTCAAGATGAGTGGGTTTTCCAAGATACTTAGAGATATTCCCAAGATCGTGTGGCTTTCCATTAATTCCCACATTCCAAGCCCATTTCGGATGGGTTACTGCTTGTAAAATTCGGCGTATTTCAGCATGTTTCCCGCTCATGCCGGAATGTGCATCTCGATATCTTGCTCCGGGTGTTGGCATATCCACGGTGAATACAAGCGTTTTAACACCATTTTCTTTCGCGCGTTCTAACGCATTTTTCATAAATCCACGATCTTTGAGAACATAGAGCTGAAACCACATAGGACGATCAATCGCCGGTACAACTTCCTCAATGGGGCAAACAGATACGGAAGAAAGGGTAAAAGGAATGCCTTTATGATCGGCGGCTTTCGCTGCTTGAACTTCGCCTCTTCGTGCGTACATTCCCGTTAAACCGACCGGCGCAAGGATAACGGGAAGATCTAATTTGTCATCCCAAAGCGTCGTTTCAGTACTGATATTTTCCATATTATTGAGTACACGTTGTTTCAACTCAATATTGGAAAGATCAGAGACATTGTGTCGTAGTGTATGTTCGCCATAAGCTCCTCCATCAATATAGTGAAATAGGAAAGGAGGTAATGTTTTTTTAGCAGCTTTGCGGTAATCCGTAGGAGCAGATATGATCATAGGGTTCCTCTTAGGTGATTGTATATTTGTTGTTAAGGTTATATATGTTGGTTTTGCCGATATGAACGAGGGGACATTGTTTTATATTTGAGAAAACTTCGGTTGAAAGAGGAGATTGATTTGAATCCTACTTTTTCTCCGATATCTGTAATAGGCATGTTGGTTGTAGATAGTAATTGGCAAGCATAAAACAGGCGTTGTTGAATAATATATTGTGTCACTCCTGTTTGAATAGTGTCGCTAAATAGGCGAACTAAACTTCCTCTTGAGATGAAAAATGCTTTGGTAATATCTTCAATTAAGATTTCTTGAGAAATATTGTCCTGAATATATTTCAATATGTTTTGTAGTAGCGCATATTTTTTTAAACACGCATTTTTTTGATGATTATCAGTATTGGATATTTGAATATAATTTTGTGATTGTTCGGAAAGATCTTTTAGAAATAAAATCAGTTGAATCGCTTGTTCTATTCCTGATTTTTTAGAGATATCGATAAAAAAATTGGTCGTTGCTAATAATGCATCAGAGTCATTTTTAAAATGAACGCCCTCTATGGATTTTTCTAATAGAGTAGAAATGTTTTTAGCCATATTACATTTAAAACTTTGCAGAGATAAAAGCTCTGAAAGAAAGATGCATGAAATAGAGTGGTGATTATTGCTCTTATCGATGAATTCATGCGGAATCCAAGGGCCAAATAGGAATAGATCTCCTTGTTGATAGCTTAAGCTAGACGCACCATATTTTAATACTCCATGACCTTTTTTAATAAAAACAAGTTCGTATTCCGAATGAGAATGCCATTGTGATTTAAAAGAATTTGTAAGGGTTTCGAAAACTAGGCAACCTCCTTGAGAAATATCTCTATGAAATATATCTGCCTTCATTCATCCACACTCCATTTTTTGTTATATCGCTATATTTGCTTTGTAAGTTAAGAATAGATCCTTATCAGTAATAGCATAATTAACTTATTTTTTTAAAAATAATATTAAAAAACAATAAAGCTAATACATTGTTTTTTAAATATTTTTTAATGCATAGTTTTTGAGAGAATCCGCATAGTTTTAATCTCAACAAAAGGGATACATTGAAGATCGTTATGAAATTCTAATAAAAAGGAGAGATGGGGATGGTAAGAATTACTAGTATAGAAACCTTTGATATTCGGTTTCCAACTTCGCAACACTTAGACGGCTCGGATGCAATGAATCCTGATCCAGATTATTCTGCGGCATATGTCATATTGAATACAGATAATCCAGACCTAAAAGGGCATGGTTTAACATTCACGATAGGACGCGGCAATGATCTTTGTGTCGCCGCAATTAATGCTTTGAAGCATTTGATTGTTGGAAAAAGTCTTGAAGACTTTAAAGCACATCCGGCAAAATTTTGGAAAGAATTAACTTCCGATAGCCAGTTACGTTGGCTAGGTCCTGATAAGGGAATTATTCATTTAGCTACTTGTGCTGTTGTGAATGCCTTGTGGGATTTATGGGCGAAAGAAGCTCAAAAACCTGTGTGGTTATTAGTTGGTGAAATGACACCGGAAGAGCTCGTTAATTGTATTGATTTTACATATTTAACAGATTGTATTACTCGTGAAGAGGCAATTCAGTTATTAACGGAACGTGCAAAAGGAAAAAAAGAGCGTATTGAAACCCTATATGTAGAAGGTTATCCATGTTACACAACAACTCCAGGATGGTTGGGATATAGCGAAGAGAAGTTAGCTAGATTGTGCCAAGAGGCTATTGATGATGGATTTGATCATATCAAACTGAAATGTGGTGCTAATCTTGAAGAAGATAAACGCCGCGTGAAAATAGCCAGGGAGATTATTGGTCCAGATCGTCATTTAATGATTGATGCGAATCAAGTTTGGGAAAGACAAGAAGCAATTGATTGGGTGAATGAACTCGCATTTGCGGATATTTGGTTTATAGAAGAACCGACAAGTCCTGATGATGTTGAAGCGCATAGAGCTATTCGAAAAGGAGTCGCTCCTATTCAAGTTGCTACAGGAGAGATGTGTCAGAACAGAATTGTATTCAAACAATTCATCATGCGTGAAGCATTAGATATCGTCCAAGTTGATGCGGGAAGAATGGGTGGCTTAAATGAGGTATTAGCGGTTCTTCTAATGTCTGCTAAATATGATCTCTCAGTGTGTCCACACGCCGGCGGTGTTGGTTTATGTGAGTATGTACAACATATTTCAATGATTGATTATTTATGTTTCTCAGGACGTAAAGATAATCATGTGACTGAATATGTAGACCATTTACATGAGCACTTTGTAGATCCTTGCATTGTTGAGAATGCAGCCTACATGCCACCGAAACTTCCAGGATTTTCTATTGAAATGAAGTTTGATTCAATTAAGGAATATGAATTTAAAGGCTAACTTTAAATGATGACGTAGGGAGTTTTAGTATACCTAAAGCTCCTAATGTTCCTTTGGTTACAAAATATAATAATAAAATTAAATGAGGTAGGGATATGGATAAGCATAATAAGTTGTTGTTGTCGGCAACTAATAAAAATAAGCGAAAATTATTACCAATGTTGCTCATTATGTTTTCATTAGCCATGTTAGATCGTTCTAACGTTGGTTTTGTAAAACAATATTTAGAAATAGATTCAGGAATTAATGCAGCCGCATATGCTTTTGGTGCTGGGGTATTTTTCTTAGGATATGCAATTTTAGAAATACCAAGTAATTTAATGTTGCACCGAGTAGGTGCAAAAGTTTGGTTAAGTAGAATTATGGTTAGTTGGGGGATCGTATGTGGACTTATGATGTTCTCACGAGATCCGATTAGTTTTTATATTTTACGGTTTTTACTTGGAGTAACGGAAGCCGGATTTTTCCCAGGTGTTATTTTATATTTAACGTATTGGTTTCCTGATAAATATAGAGGCCAAGCATATGGTTGGTTTTATTTAGGAGTTCCGCTTGCAATGATGTTTGGGGCGCCTTTTTCAGGTTTACTTCTAGAGTTACCAACGATGTTAGGAATGAAAAATTGGCAATGGATGTTTGTTATTCAAGGTATTTTGACCGTTTTTGTAGGAATATTTGCATATTTTTGGTTGGAGAGTAAACCTAGCACAGCTTCATGGTTAACAGATGCTGAAAAGGAAGCCATTAGTTTAGAGTTAGAGAAAGATCTGAAAAACAAAACGAGCTCTGAGCTTCCTGAAGAAGGATATCTTCTTAGAACATTAAAAGACCTGACAGTTTGGAAATTTGTATTTGTATACTTTAGTATTCAGGTAAGTGTTTATGGAGTCTTATTTTACTTACCTTCGAAATTCTCAGAATTATTAAATACAAGTATTGGCTTAAAAGTTGGATTATACGTAGCGATACCTTGGGTCGTGACATTATTACTATTGCCGGTAATTACGAAATTGACGGATAAATATAGAAGATGGCGAGTAATGGCAATGGTAATGCTTGCATGTGCGGTTATAGGAATTACTTTAGCGACACAGACGAATAACCTTTTTGTATATTTGATCGTGATTACAATCGCCGTATGCGGATTTATTATCGTTCAACCTATTTTTTGGAACTTACCAACACAATATCTTTCAGGAAAAAGTGCTGCTGCAGGAACTGCTTTAATCGGTGCCGTGGGGAATCTAGGTGGATTTACTGCCCCTAACTTAAAAAATTATGCAGAGCAGTTAATGGGAAATCAAACGGCAGGATTACTAGCATTGGCCGTTGTTAGTTTAGTTGGGGTTCTTGTTTTATTAACTTTAAAATCCAAAAACACAGTCAAAAAATCATAGGATGAAAATAATATGAAAAATAAATTCACAGGTGCATGGTGTCCGTCAGTAACTCCTTTTACGAAGGATAATAACATTGATTATGTAGGGCTTGAACAACATTATAAACGCTTGGAAAAAGCAGGGATTAATGGTGTTCTTGTCATGGGAAGTATTGGAGAATTTGCGACTTTAGGCTTACATGAAAGATTGGAGCTAATTGAAAAGGCAAGACAATTAACAACATTACCATTGATTGCACATACATCTGCGACTCATGTTCCAGATATTATTCAGATGTCTCAAAAAGCTAAAAAATACCAATATGATGCGGTAATGATTTTACCCCATTATTATTATGGACAGACGGCAACCCAAATCCTTGAATATTATCTTGATATAGATAAACAAATTGATATTCCTTGGTTCATCTATAATTTTCCGGCGCGTACAGGATGTGATGTTGATGCAGGATTAGTTGTTGAGTTAGCTAAAAGATGCCGGAACTTTGTAGGTATTAAAGATACTGTGGATACGTTATCTCATACTCGGAATATTGTGTTACAGGTAAAATCTGTAAGACCTGATTTCTCTGTACTTGCGGGATATGATGAGTATTTTGCCCCTAACTTATTAAATGGTGGCAGTGGAGTATTATCAGGATTAACAAACTTAATTCCTGAAGTCTTCACAAATATCTCAAAAGCATTTGCCGATAATGATTTAGAAGCGGTCATGAAAAATCATCAAATTATTAGTGAAATGATGAGTATTTATGCGATTGGAAATGACTTTGTAACCACTATCAAAACGGCTGTTAGTCAACAATATGGTTATATGGAAGGGCATTCTAGAAACTATGCAGGAAAACTGAATGAGCAAGAACTTCAATTAGTTGATGATATGTTTAAGAAAAATATTCATTAACGAATCATTTGAATAGAATTGAATTTTTGAATTGGGTTAGTTATTTTGATCAAAGAGTATGCATAAGATCTTTGTTATCTCTAAATTATAAATAAGTAGATTAAAAACACACTAAAGGAGAACGTGATGAAAGAACTGAAGATGTATATCAACGGCGAGTTTATCGGTACTGGAGAGCATCGAGATGTATTAAATCCATCTACTGGTACTGTCATTGCAAAAGAGCCTATTGGTTCATTGAAAGAAGTGGATCAAGCGGTTGCGGCTGCAAAAAGTGCACAGAAAGATTGGGAAAGGTTGCCGGCATATCAGCGAGGAGAGTACTTACATAAAATTGCGAATGGTATTCGTGAAAGAGCTGATGAGATTACGTCGATTATTGTTGCTGAAGGCGGAAAAACTAAGGATCTTGCGAAAATAGAAGTCTTTTTTACAGCAGATTATTTAGATTACCAAGCAGAATGGGCAAGACGTTATGAAGGGGAGATTATCCAAAGTGATAGACCTCGTGAAAATATTCTTCTTTTCAAACGACCATTAGGGGTTGTTGCCGGCATTTTACCTTGGAACTTTCCTTTCTTCTTGATAGCGAGAAAAATGGGTCCGGCACTTTTAACGGGTAATACGATTGTGATTAAGCCGAGTAGTTTAACACCGATTAACTGTGCTATTTTTGCGGAAATAGTGAATGATATTGGATTGCCAAAAGGTGTATTTAATGTCGTAAATGGTGGTGGTGCGGAGATTGGTGGATATTTAGCAGGACATAAAGATGTCGATATGGTGAGTTTAACAGGCTCTGTTCCTGCGGGAGAAGCAGTGATGAGCGCTGCTGCTAAAAACATTACGAAAGTATCTTTAGAACTCGGCGGAAAAGCGCCGGCAATTGTTTTAGCAGATGCAGATTTAGATTTAGCAGCGAAAGCAATTACAGCTTCACGAGTTGGAAATACCGGACAAATCTGTAACTGTGCAGAGCGAGTATATGCGCATGAAAGCATCAAAGATGCACTGATCCAAAAGCTTTTAACGGAATTTAAAGCTGTAAAATATGGCGATCCAAGTCAGTATCAAGAAGGAGAGCTTCACATGGGGCCACTTATTGAAAAACGTGCACTCGAATCTGTGAATGCGAAAGTTCAAAAGGCTATTTCGCAAGGTGCCAAAATTGAATTTGGTGGAAATATTGTGGAAGGAGAAGGATTCTTCTTTGAGCCAACCATCTTAAGTAATGTGACTCAAAAGATGGATATTATGCATGAGGAAACATTTGGACCTGTATTGCCTATTACAACATTTAGCGGTTTAGATGAAGTGATTGATCTTGCGAATGATTGCGAATTTGGCTTAACAAGTTCGGTATATGGAAAGAATATTAATGATCTTCTCTATATCACTCGCCGATTAGAATTTGGGGAAACCTATATTAACCGTGAAAACTTTGAAGCAATGCAAGGATTCCACGCAGGTTGGAAGAAATCAGGAATCGGCGGTGCAGACGGAAAACATGGCTTAGAAGAGTTCTTACAAACACAGGTTGTTTACCTAGAAACGGATAAGTAATTATCCATATTTTGAAGCTAAACCTCAGATCATGAATAAACGGAGATCTAAATAATAAACCCCAAGCTTAAAAGTTTGGGGTTTATTTCATTAATAGTGCGAATCTACTTATAACGAGCATACATTTTATTAACGATGACAATAGTAAAAATAATGGTCGCAATAGGAACGCTCACTGATAAAAAGGGGAATATGATATATATTCCATATCCTGCACCATCTATTAAATTAGCGGAAATAATGATTAGAAATAGCGAGAATAATGCAAGAATCGGCCCCGTTATGAAAGCTGTTCGTGTGCTAATATCTGTCAGCATAATTTTCTTTGAAAACATCATGAAAGCAAGGGCGATATAGGTTGAGAAGAAAAAGGAAACCATACCCATTCCTCCATAACTATAGAGAAAATGCATTATTCTAAATGAATAGAAAAATGTATAAATGATCCATAAAGTAAGGCTAAAAAAACCGGCAATACTTAATAGATTCGCCAATAACCATTTTTTCTGTCCTTGAGGAAGCGGTTCTTCATAATAATCTAGAAAGGATTTAAAGAAGTGCAAGAAAATGGTTAATGGGATGATTAACATGATGATGAAGTTTAGCCTAGATACGATAACTAGATAGTATTCGATAGACTCATATATCTCGTAATTGTAGATTTTCATGGTCATATGCGCGAACCCAACCACGTAAATTTTATAAAGCAGCGTAAAAGCTATTATAAATAGGGTATTTTTGAAGGTAATTCTATTGAGGTTGAAGAAACGTAAAATCGGAATAAGTATTAAAAATAGAATAATGCTTAATAGGACGACTGCCGAAGAGTATGTAATAAGAACTTCTAGAATAAGGGTGAAAACAGAATAATTACTTATATGGAGTTGCAATATAGGGCCTTCTAGCCATACCCATAAAAAATCAAATAGTAAATATGTGAATGCACCTACAAATGGCAAAAAATAGAGAGAAAACTTCGGCGTATTTTTTTGCATATTGATAACCTTTCTTTATTTTATCTGCTTTCCACAAGGCTATGAGTTACTAGTTAAGTTGTGGATTTTGTTGTGAAGTCGTATTATCTCATAATGATTTTATTTGGGAATAATATAAATGTTAAAGCGATCTATATTAGGGATTCTATGTTCTTTTTTAATATTAATGATGATATTTTCAATCTTTATTGTGGATTGGAGATCGCCTAAAGATATTATTAGTAAGAGTTTCATGATTCCCGTAGCAGCAAGTGATATGCGCTGTGCGATGTATCTGAATGATGAATATAGGATCGCTGATACTAGAAATTATGATTCAGCCCCTTTCTTAATGTCTTTTTTACAACCCATTTTAGAAACAGAAATTTTCACGAGCAGTAATCATGAAATTGAGATCGTTGCGTGGCCTTTGGAAGATCGAAGAGGCGTTATAGAAAAGTCATATTGTGAGATGAATTTACAAGGCATGATTAATAATACTGAAGAATACCTATTTCAGGGTTCTGTCGGAGCGAGGATTTCATTTGATAAAAATGGGGAAGTGATGGTTAAAGGTACGAATGATGATGAGGTTGTTGTCGATATTAAAAGAAATAAAGATGGATCTATCCGTTACATCAGTGTGATTCAACCTTTTCCTATTCACTATTAAACAGCGGGATCAATCATGAATCACGATTATCAAAAAGGTATCCTGACGATTCCCGTAATATCACAATGTGTATATTTCGTGTTAATCGGGCTAGCTTGCTTTATGAGCTTAGAAGTCTTGGAGATCTCATTCTCTAATTTAGCTCTATATTCAGTAACAATAGAACGACAGTTTTTAAGTTTTACAGGACTTTTCATACTAGTTTTTTTTATTTTTATCCCTTATGGTAATCGGTATTTTCAGAATAATAATTTGTTAGTTATCGCAATCATTAGCCTCGTAATTCTAAGGTTTTTGTTATATATATTTAATGGATCAGTACCTCATTTTTCAGGGGAATTGGATGTAACAAGTGATTATTTTATTGAATTACATATCTTTTTAAGTCTTACTTTATATTTCGGAATAGTGATGTTCGGATTGGTATTTTTCACATTCACTATGAGTACGAAAAATATGGTTATCAGCAGTATGTTTATGCCGGTACTGACGATTGTAGTATTCATAGGGCTTATTTTATTTTTTAGACAAATTGTCGATATTTTCAATCTAGAATTACGAAGCTGGCCGTTATGGTTTCTATGTTTTATCTTTTCCTTTGCGTTGTTATTAAGTGTACATCTCACCGTTTTGATAAATTACGTCATCAATAGAGCGCCAAAGCTTGCAACGGTAAGTGTTTTGATAGGAATTTTTTTAAGCGGATGGTTAATTTTGTATATTAATGAATCTATCGTATTCTCTCGATTTATTACGATGTTTTATTATAATTTCCCGCATTTTATAAAGTAAATTAAATGAAGAAAGTATCTGCTGAGAATAGATGTCAGTAATAAGGAGTAGGATTATTTATGAAGTTTAAATGCAATTTAGCAACTGTTTTAATATTGTTAAGTGGTTTATTCGGGATGAGCTTTTCTGAAGAGAAGACACAAGATAGTGAAGAAGTCGTTGTGAATTATAGTGGAAGAATTCATTTTAATAATATGGGATGTATCTATCGGCTGAATGGTTTAGATTTTGTATTTTCGCCACTTGTTTTTAACGGAAGCCATAACAATGTCTCTTTTGTAGATGATGTCGGCGCCTTTTTTCAAGAAGGAGAAAACTCGTTAGAGATTGAAGCCATACATTTGCCCATAGAGCCTAAGAATGGCTCCATTTCATTTTGTGAACTATCCGTTACAGCAATTGCGACGAATAGAAAAACAGGACAGAAAGATAGCCGGGGGGTAACGCACTTAAGAGTTACCTTAGATGATGAAGGGAAGTTTACGACAGAGCAGAGTAAAGAGTTTTTAAATAATGAAAATACAGCGACAGATTTGCCAACGTTAACAATCTTAGAAAGGAAAACGATAGATGATGTAGAGTGGCTGAATAATGATGCGGTAGCACAAAGAAACTTAACGATCTATCATCCTCATCGTATTTTTTCATGGACAACGGTGAAGCCATTACAGAACACGCCAGAAAATTTTGAGCGAGTGTGGCAGGCTTATCAAGAAGTCATTCAAGCATTTACGTCCCGAGATGAGGGGAAATTAGCTGATATTTTTATGCCGGCGACGTTAGAAGAAGATCGCTATGTGGGTTATACCGGAGAAGGCTCTATGCGATGGAATATGTGGCTAGAAAGCTTTAGAGAAGACTGGAAAAATAATGGTTTCACTCCTATAACAGTAAATAAACAGGATTATGAACTTGAAATTTCAAATAACGGAAAACTATTTCGTTTAAATAAAAAAGGAGGGATAATGTCCTCTCCAATCCTTTACGAAACAAGTAATGGCGGAAGTTTATATAACTTCTACTTTACGGATGTAGAGGGAACAATTCGTCCCGGCGTACTGTAACTAATCTTACAAAAAAGCACCTGAAATATAAAATTCAGGTGCTTTTTTATTGAGTTTTGCTAGAAATGAAAAAATAGACTATTTCTTCTCAAGCAACGGCTTCAAATACTTTCCGGTATGGCTCTCTTTGCACTCGGCAATTTCTTCCGGCGTTCCTGCGAAGATGATCTCTCCACCTTTTGCGCCGCCTTCAGGGCCAATATCGATGAGCCAGTCGGCGGTTTTGATCACATCGAGATTGTGCTCAATGATGATGACCGTATTGCCTTTATCTCGGAGCGTATGAATCACTTTTAGAAGCTGCGCGATATCGTGGAAATGAAGCCCTGTTGTGGGTTCATCGAGGATATAGACGGTTTTGCCGGTATCACGTTTTGAAAGTTCTCTTGAAAGCTTCACACGTTGGGCTTCTCCGCCGGAGAGGGTTGTCGCATTTTGTCCGAGCGTAATGTAGCTTAAACCTACTTCCATCAGTGTTTCTAAACGGCGATGAACAACGGGAATCGCATCGAAGAATTCACATGCTTCTTCCACCGTCATATTCAGCACATCATTGATCGATTTTCCTTTATAGAGAATATCAAGGGTTTCTCGGTTATAGCGCTTGCCGTGACATTCATCACACATCACATATACATCTGGTAAGAAGTGCATTTCAACCTTGATCAAACCATCTCCCTGACAGTTCTCACAACGTCCGCCTTTTACGTTAAAGCTAAAGCGACCCGGCTGATAACCGCGCGCACGAGCTTCCGGCGTATTGGCGAAAATTTCACGAATCGGCGTGAAAAGTCCGGTGTAGGTTGCCGGATTCGATCTCGGCGTTCTGCCGATAGGGCTTTGATCAATATTGACGATTTTGTCGATCAAATCTAAGCCTTCAATTTTCTTATAAGGTGCGACTTCAATGCTGTTATTTTTATTGAGAATGCGCGCAATGGAGCTATAGAGCGTATCATTCACTAATGTGGATTTCCCTGAACCTGAAACGCCGGTCACGCACGTTAATAAGCCTAATGGGAATGATGCCGTAAGGTTTTTAAGGTTATTGCCGGTAGCGCCGATGAGTTTAATCTGCTGTTTAGGATCATTCTTCACACGGTTTTCCGGCACTTCGATTTTCTTACGACCCGAGAGATAATCCGCCGTGAGCGAATTTTTATTTTTCATCACTTCAGCAGGAGTTCCGGCAGCAACCACATTTCCACCATGAACGCCGGCGCCGGGGCCGATATCGACAATATAATCAGAAGATAAAATCGCATCTTCATCATGTTCCACAACGATGACGGTATTGCCTAAATCTCGCAGATGAAAGAGCGTTTGCAATAAACGATCATTATCTCGCTGATGAAGCCCGATAGAAGGCTCATCAAGCACATAGAGAACGCCCATTAATCCCGCTCCGATTTGTGAAGCTAAGCGGATTCTCTGCGCTTCGCCACCGGAAAGGGTTTCGGCAGAGCGAGAAAGATTGAGGTAATCAAGCCCGACATTCACTAAAAAGCCTAAGCGTTCTTGAATCTCTTTAAAGATTTTATCGGCAATCTCTTGTTTTGCGCCGGTGAGCTCAACATTTTCAGACCAATTCAGCGCATCGCTGATGGGCAGAGCGGTAATTTGATGAATCGCTTTTCCATCAATCAATACATTTTTTGCGGCAACGCCGAGTCTGCTTCCTTCGCAATCTGGGCAAGTTCGCATGGAGAGAAGTTTCGTTAAGCTTTCTCGCACGATTTGCGAATCAGTTTCTCGGTAACGGCGTTCAAGATTATTAATAATTCCTTCAAACGGATGAATGCGGATAGAACGCTGACCACGATTGCTGATGTAATGAAATTCAATCTCTTCTTCGCCAGAGCCGTAAAGGAGGATTTTTTGAATTTTTTTCGGCAGATCTTCAAATGGCGTATCAGGATCAAATCCGTAATGTTTCCCTAAAGATTCGATCATCGAAAAATAGTAGCTCGAATTACGATCCCAGCCTTTGATGGCGCCATTAGAAATGGGCAAAGATGGTTCGGCAACCACTCTTGCAGGATCGAAATATTGATTTACGCCTAAACCATCACAGCTCGGGCAAGCGCCTTCGGGGTTATTAAACGAGAAGAGACGCGGTTCCAATTCGGCAATGGTAAAGCCACATTCAGGGCAAGCGTAGTTGGCAGAAAATTGCAGAAGCGTTTCTTCTGTTTTCATATCCACAATTGCCGCTAAGCCATTGGAAAGATCGAGCGCCGTTTCAAGGGATTCCGATAAACGCACGCGAATATCTTCTCGCACTTTAAAGCGATCGACAACGACATCAATATCATGATGCTGTTTTGCGTTAATCTCCGGAAGATCATCAATCTCATAGGTTTTGCCATCAATCCGAACCCGTAAAAACCCTTTCGCTTTGAGCTCTTCAAAGAGCTTAATATGTTCGCCTTTACGATTACGAATCACCGGCGAAATGAGCATTAATCGAAGCTCATCCGATAACGTCATCGTCATATCCACCATTTGTGGAATCGTCTGCGCATTAAGTGGTAAATGATGCGTCGGGCAGTGCGGCGTTCCGATACGCGCAAAGAGCAAGCGCAGATAATCGTAAATCTCCGTCACAGTTCCAACGGTCGAACGAGGATTATGCGAGGTGGATTTCTGTTCAATAGAAATTGCCGGCGATAATCCTGAAATATGGTCAACATCAGGCTTTCCCATCACAGACAAGAATTGTCTAGCATAAGAGGAGAGCGATTCTACATAACGTCTTTGACCTTCGGCATAGAGCGTATCGAACGCAAGCGATGATTTACCAGAGCCAGAAAGCCCCGTAATCACGACTAATTTATTGCGAGGAAGCGAGAGATTAATATCTTTAAGATTGTGTGTGCGAGCGCCTTGAATTGTAATATCTTCCATAATACCTTCGTACAGGAGCTAAAACTCCTTGTGAGTAAATTCGATGTCGTTGGAGTGAAAATAACTGATAACGAGATAAGATCGTAAAAACGGCACATTCAGTAAGCCGATAGATCTATAAAATAGGGTGAATCAACGTGGATTCCATAGCAGATAATTGGGTTGATTGGGAAAAAATCAAGGAATTATTATACCTTTTTTGCGGTGCAATAGGCATTTAACTTTTTGAATCTCTTATTTTAAAAGATTGCAGATTGCAGATTGCAGATTACAGGTTGTAGATGGAAAGATGGAAAGAAAGGAAAGGTTGTGAGATTGAAGAATCCCAACAACGGGCGCTTGATCGTAATAAGTGTGCACACATTCCCTCCCGCCATGAATCAGCTTTAAATGAGAATGGATATCGTGAAATCGGTTTAAGACAATTCAACTTTAAAATAAGGTTTATTCATCGCTGGGTCGAATGCTTGCATGCTTGGCAATATCCCGTGCCAGCAACGCACATTTAAAATATGACGTGTGAAAATAGACATAAAAAAATCAGCCAAAGACACTCTGGCTGATTTCTAAAAATATCTAACTCAATCGATTAGAAACTATTGGAAATGAATCAAATTTTTCCCAGTCATTTCTTCAGGTTGATCAACACCGATTAAGTGAAGAATTGTCGGTGCTAAATCGCATAGAGCGCCGTCTGGCTCTAAGGTTGCGCGTTTACCGATATAGATTAAAGGCACCGGCGTTGTGGTATGTGCTGTATGCGGTTGGTTGGTTTTTTCGTCCCAAGTCATTTCCGCATTGCCGTGATCCGCTGTTACAAGCATTTCACCGCCGACTTTTTGTACCGCTTCAAATACTTTACCAAGTCCTGTATCTACTGCTTCAATGGCTTTTACGATTGCTTCGAAAACGCCGGTATGACCAACCATATCAGGGTTTGCGTAATTACAGATAATCACATCAAATTTCTCTGATTCAATTGCCGCAACGAGTTTTTCTGTCACTTCTGGAGCACTCATTTCCGGTTGAAGATCATACGTTGCCACTTTTGGAGAGTTCACTAAAATGCGCTCTTCGCCGGCAAATACTTGCTCTTCGCCGCCGTTAAAGAAGAATGTTACGTGCGGATATTTTTCTGTTTCAGCGATACGAAGTTGCGCTAAACCTTCTTTTGCGAGCACTTCGCCAAGACCGTTATTAAGCTCAACCGGTGGATAAGCGATCTCTGTATTTAAGTCTGCTTTATATTGCGTTAAAGAGACAAAGTGAGAAAGTTTTGGAAGATGTTTTGGCGCAAAACCATCGAAATCTGCTTGAACAAATGGATAGCTAATTTCGCGCGCTCTATCTGCTCGGAAGTTCATGAAGATTACGGCATCGCCATCTTCAATTTTTACCGCTTCGCCGATCACAGTTGCTTTCACAAACTCATCATTCTCGCCTCGCTCATACGCATTTGCTAAACCTTCAATGCCGGAATCTGCTTGGAATTCTGCCAAGCCTTGGCTGATAAGATCATACGCTTGTTCCACACGTTCCCAACGATTATCACGATCCATCGCATAGTAACGACCGATCATTGTCGCTAAACGACCTTTACCGAGTTTTGCGAACAGTTCATCTGCTTTCTCAAGAGAAGGTTTCGCCGATTGTGGCGGCATATCACGGCCATCTAAGAATGCATGAAGATAGATTTTCTCTAAACCTTTGCTTGCTGCAAACTCGATAAGCGCAAAAATATGCTTCTCATCAGAGTGAACGCCGCCCGGAGAGAGAAGACCAAACACATGAAGCGCTTTGTCAGTTGCGATAAGATCATCAATCGTGCTGTTTAACACAGGATTGTTGTTGAATTCGCCACTACGAACATCTTTCGTAATGCGCGTGAAGTCTTGATTCACAACACGGCCAGCGCCGATATTCATATGACCTACTTCAGAGTTCCCCATTTGCCCATCTGGAAGACCAACTGCTTCGCCAGATGTTTTAATGAAAGTCACCGCGCCGATTTCACGCATGTGATCCCAATTAGGGGTTTGAGCTGCGGCAATCGCATTATTTTCAAGTTCGTTGCGAAATCCCCATCCATCAAGGATGCATAGAACAACTGGTTTAGGTTTTGACATCTCTATTCCTTAGCAAAATAAATGGCTTAAGATCAGGATCGATCTTTTACAAAATTCATTGCGCTATATTATAGCGAAAAAGAGATTTAAGGGTTGCGAGAATCGGCATTTGATAGTGATTTAATTTTCAGTTCCTTCTGAAATTCTTTTTTAAACTTCTTCTTAAATTTCTTTAGAAGAGGCATCTTTATCTAATCTGATTTTTTACTTTTCAAAGTACATTTTTGAAGAGAATTTTGAAGGAATAATCCTTTGTGATGAAGCTGTAATAATTCGCTGATATAACTAATTCCTTAAAAAGGGCAAGATCATGATGTAAAACATTTGAAATCGGATCAGAATTCAGAGCTGAATGAGGATTGAAATAGGGTTTTTGGAGAATATCATTCTGTTGATAAGACAAGAAAAATAGGCTACATAAATTCACGATTTTAGAGTATCATTGATCTCATTATTGTAAATATTCGTTCACGCTTAAAGGAAATGTAATTATGGGTTCATTTAGCATTTGGCATTGGGGAATTCTTTTGGTAGTTGTTCTTTTAGTTTTTGGAACAGCAAAATTAAAAAATGCCGGTAAAGACCTCGGTTCAGCGGTGAAAGGCTTCAAAGATGCTGTGAAAGATGGCGAAAAAGAAGCAAAAGGTGAGAAAACACCACAAAATTTAGAAAACAAAACAGCCGATACAGTGAAAGACGAAACGGTTGTGGACGAGCAAAAAAACAGTCGTGTTGAGTAACGAGATTTTTATTTTGTTACAGAAGTTGTTCGGTTTATATGATTCAGCGCAATTAACAGCGTTATTGTCAAGGTAGAAAAGGGGCACTATGTTTGGAATTAGTAGCACCGAGTTTCTCATTATCTTGGTGATAGCGCTTGTTGTCATTGGTCCGCAAAAATTGCCGGAGATGATTCGTACTGTCGGAAAATTGGTGGGCAAAGTTCAGCATTTTACTCGCAGTATTAAGAATGATCTCAGCAATGAATTTGAGCTTGATGAAATTAAAAAATCCATCGAAGAGCTGAAGAATAATTCAGAATTACAAAAGCTGAAAAGCGAGCTCAATAGCACAAAATCGGATGTGGAAAAGAACTTCAAAGATTTTGAATCTTCGGCATTAAGCACACAATCTCAAGTGGCTTCTGAAGCGAAAAAGCTTGAAGCATATCTGGATGTGAATGCGCATCATGATGAGAAAGATGCATTAGCAAGAAGTGCTAAAAAAGCAGATTCTAAGAAAGAGATCGATGATGAAGAATCTTTCGATATCGCTTTTGATGAAGCATTCTTGAAATCGGAAGCGGAATATTTTGATGATCCAAACTTTTTCGATGAAGAAGTGATCATGACAGAAGCGCCGAAGAACTATGCTAAAAACGTACAGATCGAGCAAGATTCCTCCGACATTATTCGTAGAATTGTCGAAATGCGTCAAGCGGAAATCATGGCGGAAACGGATCTCAATATTGCGAAGCAATTTGCATTCTTGGAAGCGAAAAATTCTCGTCAGTTGCTGAGCGAAGATGAAATCAAACGGAGAATTACGGTTCGGCAGTTAGAGCTGAATCGCTAAGAGATTGAGCTGTTAGAAAATTTTGAAATAGACTTGTTTGAAGTAAGCGCTCGGAATAGACGCTCGAATGAGTTTTTAAAACGTCTCTTGTGAGACGTTTTTGATTTTATAAGCCTGATATCTTTCGGCTAGATGGTATGGAAATATCGAACTGAAAGTTGTCATGGAAAACGATATTAAAATATCACATTGAAAACATTACATTGAAACACCTTTAAATTGTCGGGAGAATTTTAGTGAACGATCGTTCCATTCAATATCTTTTTGAGCAATCAGAACCAGATTCCATTTACGCTCAGAAACGTCAATGCGGGAAGTTTAGCTTCAATGAAGAAGTGGTCAAAGTCTTTCCTGATATGATTCGCCGCTCCGCTTCGGGATATACAACGATTGTCGAAAATATTGGAAATCTAGCGCCGGTATTTGCGCAGGAAAATAGTAATATTTACGATTTAGGAAGCTCCTTAGGCGCAGTTTCAATGGTGCTTCGAAATGCCGTAAAAACGCCAAATACCTCTATTATCGCCATTGATAATTCGCCGGCAATGGTGGAAAAATCTCGGGAATATCTCAAAGCACAAGAGATGATGATTGAATCTTTGCTACCCATTGAAGTCTTTGAAGCGGATATTACGACATTTCCTTATGAAAATGCGTCACTTTTTGCGATGAATTTTACCTTACAATTTATTCAAAGAGAGAAGCGCTTAGCACTTTTAACGAAAATTGCCGATAGCTTATTGCCTAATGGCGCGCTTTTTATGTCGGAAAAATTGCGATTTTCAGATGAAAGAGAACATGAAGTTTTGAATAATCTGCATATGCAATTTAAGCGCTCGCAAGGTTATTCAGAATTAGAAATCGCCCAAAAGCGTGAATCGCTAGAAGATGTGATGAAGATCGATACCTTTGAAGAACATAAAGCGCGCTTATTAGAAGCGGGATTTAAAGAAGTTTATTTGTGGTTTCAGTGCATTAATTTCTCCTCGATTTTGGCAATTAAGTAATGCTCAATAGAACGCTCAACAGATTAGAATTCAATAGTTAGAACAAGATACAGTTAGGAAGTTATGGAAAAGATGATTCATTTGGATGCGCTGATGGCACATTTCAAAGGGCACAAAATAGGGAAGTTCACGGAAACATTGCCGGAAGCATTAGCGGAAACGCTTCGCAAAAAACACGGCGATAGCCCACGTTGGGAACATGCATTATTAGATTTGCCGGCATTAGAGAATCTCCAAGTGGATTTAGATAACGGCGTGATCTTAACAGGCGATACAGATGAAGCTGTGCTGAAAGATGCATTAAAGCGCTTAATGCCGTGGCGCAAAGGTCCTTTCCAATTTAGTGAAACATTTGTGGATACGGAATGGCGCTCAGATTTCAAATGGGATCGCGTGAGTAAACATTTGGATTTAGCCGGCAAAAACATCTTAGATGTGGGTTGTGGCAATAGTTATTACGGTTATCGCATGCTTGGAAAAGGTGCAAATAGCGTGATTGGCGTGGATCCTAATTGGCTCTTTTTATATCAATATCTTTCCGTTCGTAAATATCTGCCGGAAGCGCCGATTTGGCAATTACCAATGACGTTAGAAGAGATGCCGGAAGAGCTTGAATGCTTTGATATGACATTCTCCATGGGCGTATTTTATCATCGCCGTTCGCCTATTGATCATCTCTATCAGCTAAAAGGCACGTTAAAACCGGGCGGTGAATTAGTGTTAGAAACCATCGTGATTGATGGCGATAAAGATACGGTATTAATGCCGGATGATCGCTATGCGCAGATGCGAAATGTATGGTATTTACCCTCGGTTGATGCTCTGAAACTCTGGCTTGAAAGAGTAGGCTTTACGGATGTTCGCTGTGTTGATCTTTCGAAAACATCCCTAGATGAACAGCGCACTACAGAATGGATGGATTATCTCTCATTGCCGGATTTCTTAGATCCAAACGATGAAAACCTCACGATTGAAGGGCATCCTGCACCAAAGCGTGCTGTGATGTTAGCTCGAAAACCGAAGTAGTTTGAGTATTTAGTTGTCGCTAAAGATCTAACGATTTAAACATAAAAAGAAGTATCAAAAGAAGTATGAAAAAACCGCTGATATGCAAATCTAGCGGTTTTTTTGAAACAGTTTTTAGAATAAATTAACTCTGATTTAAAATTCTGAAAAGGATTAACATTGCTGGCATGAGATTATCAGAAGAATGCAAGCATTCGAACCAGCGATGAATCAGCCTTTATTGATACGATTAGTTTTCTTCAAGGCTTCTATTGGTAAGACTTCATCAATAGAACTTCATCAATAGAATTTTCGTAGAATAACCAAAAATTAACCCGGCAACATTTGGTCTGTAATTTGCGCCAAAATGCTGAGGAAATCACGCATTAAGTACGTGATGGTAAAGTAAATCACAGCGGTTGCAATCCAAGTGATAATCGCGCCTTTCACTGTTGAAATCGCTTTGAAAAGTCCCATCGCAACGGTGGTAAATGCAGCAGCATTGATGAAAAGGAAGAGATAAAATGTGATTTGGAAGAATTTCGGTCCTCGAACATCAAAGAGATTATAAACTTCATAGCGAAACCAAATCGTGCCGAAATAGGCAATGGCGATAAAGATTGCCGCAATGATAAATGCGAGAATGGCAAAAGCACGAAGTTGGATACGTTCTTTATAGAGTGCGCCGGCAGTAAAAAGCATGAAAAGGGCGATCACAGGAACCGGAATGGTTGACGTGGTTCTTGCAAAGAGAAAGTTGAAAATAAATAACCCAATCCAAGAAAAAATAAAAAGAGATGTTTTGCTCGGTGTTTTTGCACTGTCTGTCATATTTATTAAACGCTTTTGTAAGAATTTTTAGGATATTAAAAATCAATAATAGTGAAAATATCTGCGCTTAGTATACCGTAAATCTGCCGGCGATAAGTGATCTATCTTTTCAGCTTTGTAGATAAATTTTAGATAAATTTGGATATGAAGCTTCTACGCCGAGAAATCATCGTTTGTATTAGCTGTTGGATCGTTTTGAGAAGCTAAAGATTTCCCTAAGATTAGTTCTATTCAAATAGAGGAATTGGTTTAAAGAATTCGGCTCGTAACATTGGCTGATGCAAGGCTGGATCGAATGTTTGCATGCTTTTCAATATCTCGCACCAGCAAGGTTCATTTTTTTGAGTTTTAAAGTGAAATGGTAGGTTTAACGATTGATCTGTTTTCACAATTTAACTGAAGATTTAGTGCCTTGATGGTTGATTTATTCGGCGAGTGGGCGGAATAAAGAGTATCAGCGCAATGCCGGAAATAAGATGCTTAATCACATGACCGCCAAGAAATCCTTGGCTGAGTGAGAAAATTGCTGGATCGAGCATTTCACACACTTTCGCAATGCCGTAGCCGATAAACAGAATCCAATACGGAAAATCCATCTGAAAACTTTGTGCTCTGAATAGAAGGCAAAAGCCGATTAACCCAATTGTGGCAAATTGCGTAATGGCATAAAGGCGTAAATCTCCCATCTCGATCATTTCGCTAAAGTGCCAATAGACAATGCTAAACACGCTAAAACCAAGGAGTAACAGTAACGGCGTATGATCATTACAAACGGGGAAGCGCTCCGCAAGGAAGTTTGCGCTTAGAAATGCAAAACCTAAACCCATCGGCAATCGATCCCAAAAGAGCGAATAAGTGGAAGGATTAAAATGATAATAAGAAGAGCCGATTCCTACCAAAATAAGCGAGATAAAGAAGAATCTCCAGCGATATTGCGGTAGATAAAAAGTTCTCTTTTGACAGCGATATAATCCTAAAATGCCGGCAATAATATAGACAATATTGGAAGCGACATTCATAAAATTCGAAACCCCAAAGATCGTTTGATCGCCGGAGAAATAGTGATAATCCTCAGGTTGTGGGAAGCTCGGAAAAATCCAATAAAATGCAATAAAGAAGAGAATTACCGCCGGATAAAATAGCCAATTGTAAGAAGCATTTTGTGTGTTAGAAATCATCTTCATTAGAATTTCCCTCTTAAAAACTGTGAAGCTGATTGCGGCGGAATATAGGGCATTGCTTGCGCTAATGTTGGTTGCATTTCTGGTGTTTCTAAAGTATCTGCTTTCTGATATTCGCTCCAACCAAATGCTAAAAACAGACTTCCTAAAGTGACAATAATCAGTAATAAATAGGACAATTTCTTTTTCATAGTGAATTCCTCTCGTTAAAAAGTAATCAATCGTTAACCTTGAGATCTATCTTATGGATTTAAGATATTGAAGTCAATTAAAAAGTTAACGTTTGATTACTTTTATTATCGAAAGGTTGCTGAAGATTCTTGGAAAGATGCATTATTACTTGGTTGATAAGCGGTTGAAATAAACTTGTAAATGAATCACAAAGGATTCAGAAAGGAATTTGGTTTTTTGAGAGAATTTTGAGATAACGTTGAGAAAAATAATGAGATTCAAGATAAGAAAAAGCCAATATCCGTTGAAAGATATTGGCTTTTGTAGACTGAAATCGGTTTAAGAACGTTTAATTGTAAAACTAAGGCTGATACATGGCTGGGGCGAATGCTTGCATTCTTTTTAAAATCCCATGCCAGCAGTATCAATTCTTTTGAGAATTTTAAACCGAAATAGCTATACATCAAAAATCAGAAATTACGCTTCCTCGTAAGGATTGGCAATGCCGAGTTTTTCTAAAATTTGAATCTCTAATGCTTCCATCTCTTCCGCTTCTTCGTCCTCGATATGATCGAAGCCTAAAAGATGCAGAGTGCCGTGAATCGTCATATGTGCAAGATGATTTTCGATGGTTTTTTGCTGTTCATTTGCTTCCGCTTCAATCACCGGCATTGCGATAATGATATCGCCTAAAGTTGGCTCTTCATCGATCAAAAAGTCCGGCACTTCAAAAGGAAAAGAGAGAACGTTTGTCGGTTTATCTTTATCTCTAAAATCTCGGTTAAGGGTTTGGACTTCTTCATTAGTTGTGAAGCGAAGCGTCATTTCCGCAGCTTTCATAAAGCCGGCAGTTTCGAGCGCTGTGTTTACCCAAAGCTGAAGTTTTTCATCATTAGGAACGTTTGTTTCAACTTCTCGCTGGCAATCAAGCACGAGTAATTCGGGGTTTCTCATAGTTTTGGATCACTTAAAATATGGATGAAAATTATTAAGCAGTTTCTGCTTTTTTCTCTGCTGCTAATCGCTCTTTCTCTTTCGCTTTTTCACGGCGTTCTTTAGCGATTCGCTCGATATTATCAGCTTTATCATACGCATCAATGATTTTTGCCACCATCGGATGGCGCACAACATCAATGGAAGAGAAATGGCTAATAGAAATACCATCCACATTTTCTAAAACTTCTAACGCATGTTTTAAGCCCGATTTTACATGGCGCGGTAAATCCACTTGAGAAGCATCGCCGGTAATCACCGCTGTCGAGCCAAAGCCGATTCGCGTTAAGAACATTTTCATCTGTTCAATCGTGGTATTTTGCGATTCATCGAGAATAATATACGCATCATTGAGCGTTCTTCCACGCATAAATGCGAGCGGTGCAATCTCGATTGTGTGACGTTCAATGAGTTTGCTTACGGTTTCAAAACCGAGCATTTCATAGAGCGCATCATAAAGCGGACGCAAATATGGGTCGATCTTTTCTGTTAAATCTCCCGGTAAAAATCCGAGTTTTTCGCCGGCTTCAACCGCAGGTCTAACAAGAATAATACGGCGCACTTCATCTTTTTCGAGCGCTTCAACGGCAGAAGCTACGGCAAGATAGGTTTTTCCCGTTCCGGCAGGTCCGATACCAAAGTTGATATCGTGTTTTCCCATATTGTAGAGATACTCTTTCTGCGCCGGCGTTCTGCCACGAATAAGACCTGCTTTTGTTTTGATTACACGATCGTGTTTATCATTTTTAAGATTTTTAAATTCCGGCCCAAATTCTTGAATCACAAGATGGACATCATTGGGCTCTAACAACTTATTTTTTGTTTGATGATAGAGCTCTTCTAGGATTTTTTTAGCATCTTCAATATCTTCTTGGTTGCCGCTAATTTGGAAATTCGCACCACGATTACCAATATCGACCATCACTCGCTGTTCAATTAAACGCAAATGTTCATCAAGATTGCCGCAAAGATTTGAAAGACGTTCGTTATCGTCGTCAAAAGCAAGTGTAATTATGCTCATTCGTTTTTTAACTATCCTTATACATTAATGATTTAAAATATTGGATAACGCTACATTATGAAGAAGTTCGCCTCAAGAAGTAGTGTTATAATAACGACAATTTTGGGGCTGATTCCGATAATACAAGCCTTTGGCATAAATTAAAGTATGAGGTTGCATGTGAAACTTGAACATAATCTATTGATTCAGGGGCTGATTGAGTTGAAATGGATGTCGAAAGAAGCCGTTCCGTTACTATCGACAAAAATGTATGAAACAGAGCTTTCGACCGTTGGTAAATTAAGAGCGCACGGATTAACGAGCGAAGCGATTTTTGAAGCGGCGATTTTTGCCAATAAAACGGCTGAAAATCCGCTGCCGATTGTAGATTTATCGCTATTAAAACCCATTACCAATTTTGATTTCTCCACCTTTGCAACGTTAGAAGAGATGCTTGCGCAATATGTTGTGCCGGTAGCACTTCTCGGCAATCGCTTAATTGTGGCAACGGCAGATCCTTCGAATATGCGATTTTTCGATGTTTTGTCGCTTCGAGTACCATTTGCAATTGAATATTGGATTGCAGAAAGTGATGCGATTAAAGCGACATTGTTGCAATTAGATGTGAATGCACCTCGCGAAATGCCGGCATTTAATGCGCAAAGTGCCAATGCCGTAGAAGCGAGTGAATCTTTAGAAGAAAGAATCGTAGAAGAAAGAGTGTCAGAAGAGCAACTGATTGAAGCGCGTGAAACAGAAGAGATCGCAGCTGAAGAAGCAATGCCGGAAACCTTTTCAGAAACATCCGCAGAAAAACTCACAGAAACTACTGACGAAATGATCGAAGAAGTTGAAGCGGAAGATGCCAATGATCGTTTTTCCGCACTACAAGATTCGGCATTAGATGTTGCCGAGTTTGAATCGAAATCGGAAGATGATGAGGAAGACGCAACATTCACGGAACATTTTGAAGATGAGCATCTCAGCCGTGAATTCTCAGAAGATATCAATGAATATATTGCTCATCAAGAATATGATTCTGAAGAGTTTGGTACAAGAGAAAATGAAGCAGAAAAAATTGAAGCAGAAGAATTTGAAGCCGAAGTTCTAGATGAAAATTTCGAAGAAACGTTAGAAATGCCTTATGAAACAACCTCAGAAACAGCTTCGGAACATCGCGTTGAAGCCATTCAGGAAACTAAAATTGATTCTTTGATCATGCCGGAAAATAGCTATATGGATTCGGCAAAAATGCTTGGAGAAGTTTTAGAAGAAGTGGCAGTAAAAGCTAATGAAGAAGCGAATGATCCTCAAAAAGAAATCCGACAAGAACTCGGAAAAGAGATTCCAATCGAAGGCGATATTATCGAATATATCAACTATGTGCTTCTCGATGGTATTACGCAAAAAGCGTCGGATATTCACTTTGAACCTTATGAATTATCGTATCGGATTCGTTTTCGAATTGATGGCGTGTTACATAAAATGTATGTGGTGCCGGAAGAGTATCGCCAAAGCATTGCCGCTCGCCTTAAAATCATGGCAGAGCTCGATATTGCCGAGAAGAGATTGCCGCAAGATGGACATATTACCATCTGCCTAGAAGAGGAAGAGGTCGATGCGAGAATGTCGATTATTCCAACGCTTTGGGGTGAAAAAGTCGTGATTCGTCTGCTCGATAATTCGGAGATGAATTTCTCGCTCAATCGTTTAGCGCTCAATGCACCGCAGAAAGAGATGATTCAAGCGGCGATTGAAAGACCGCAAGGTTTGGTATTAGTTACAGGGCCGACAGGTTCTGGGAAAACAGTCACACTTTATGCTTGTCTGAATCATCTCAATCAGCCTTCTAAAAATATCGCAACAGTGGAAGATCCCATTGAGATTAACTTAGAAGGGATTAATCAGCTTCAAGTTCATCCTAAAATCGGCTTAGATTTTGCCGAAGCGCTTCGAGCATTTTTACGGCAAGATCCGGATGTGTTAATGGTGGGCGAGATTCGAGATTATGAAACTGCCGATATTACGATGAAAGCAGCGCAAACAGGGCATTTAGTGTTATCAACGCTCCATACCAACTCCGCGATTGAAACATTGGTGCGCCTTAAAAATATGGGCGTTGAAAATTACAATATCGCTTCCACAGTGAAACTCATCATAGCACAGCGTTTAGTGCGTGAGCTTTGTCACTGTAAAGAGGAAGATATTGTCGATTCTGGATATTTAGAAACCTTAGGATTTACGCCACAACAAGCGGCAAGCCGTTTTTATAGAGCGAGCGGTTGTTCTGAATGTCATAATGGCTATCGCGGACGTTTTGCGATTTTTGAGATTATGCCGATTTCCAAAAGAATGGAGCAGATGATGCTTGAATCAGCATCAAGCAATGATCTTCGAAAGCAAGCAGAACGAGAAGGCGTGAAGAATTTACGTCAAGCCGGCATTGATAAAGTTATGGAAGGCCGAACCTCTTTAGAAGAAGTTTTACGTGTCACAATTGAATAGTTAGAGAGATTAATGGAAGAAAATTTACGCGTAAAAGAGCGTTATCGATTAGATCAGTTTTTACAGTTAGCGCTCGGTATTTCCCGTAAGGAAGCGGGAAAGGCGATCCGAAATCGCTGGGTGAATGTGAATGATGAATTAGTCACGCAGCGAGATTTCAAAGTCACGGAAGATGATGTCGTGGTCGTGGATGATGAAATCGTGACGTATCGTGCTCAAAAACGGTACTTTCTCCTTCATAAGCCGGCAGGATATGTTTCAAGCCATCGTCATGATGGGCATATTTCGCTATTTCGCTTAATTGAAGAAGATGAAGATGCCGAAACCCTGCATATTGCCGGCAGATTAGATGCCGATACCACAGGAATGGTGCTTATTACTGATGATGGTGCTTGGTCGCACAGAATTATGCGCTCTAGTAAAAACAGCGATGAAGATGTGGCGAAAGTGTACGAGATTATTCTCGCAAGACCCATCACAGATGAGATGATTGAAGCGCTTGAAACTGGCGTTGAACTCAGGGGCGATGAGCTTCCCACAAGACCGGCAATTGTCGAGCGTTTAGCAGAAAAAGAGATTCGCCTCACGATTCGAGAAGGGCGATATCATCAAGTGAAAAGAATGCTCGCTGCCGTTGGCAATCATGTGGAAAGCCTGCACCGAGCGGCAATTGGGCACTTAACATTAGATGGATTACATGAGGGCGAATATCGCTCTTTAACAGACGAAGAAATAGAAGGATTTTAAAATGGCTGAAGCAAGTAATGCACTTTTTCGAGATCAAGCGCTCATTCAACAAGGTACAGGATTGCTCATTGCGGATGAGAGTTTTGATCTTTCTGGCGTAAGCGCAAAAGAGAATATTCGTTATATTACTAATCGTAAAGATATTGATGATCAGCTTCAAGCTATCGGTTTTGACGGCAATCTCAGTGATTTTGTGTTGGAAGATGCGCCGGATAATTTCTTTGATTTTATTCTGTTTCGTTTGAATAAATCGAAAATCCTCACGAATTATCTCTTAGTACAAGCGAATCGAATCTTAAAAGATGGCGGTAGTTTAGTGCTGACCGGCAACAATAAAGAGGGCGTGAAAAGCGTGATTAAACATGCCGAGAAAATGGGGCAAGTTGCAGAGCTTGAGCTATTAGGAAAAGGGCTTCGTTATGCGCGTATCGAAAAAATCGCCGGCAATGAGTTAGAGCTTAACGGCGAAGAATATCGTGAATTTATTATGATCGAAGATCCGGCGCAATATTTAGAATTTGTCAGTAAGCCGGGAATTTATGGTTATAAAAAGATTGATGAAGGTAGCCAATTCTTAGCGGAAACTTTGAATAAAGATAAGTTTTCTCTCGAAGGAAAAGTGCTCGATTTAGGTTGCGGTTACGGCTATTTAGCGGCAAGTATCGGCAAGAATCCTAAAATAGAAACCCTCGTTGCAACGGATTGTAATGTCGCTTCTGTGATGCTTTGTAGCCATAATCTTGAAGAACTCGGCATTGAAGCACTAGTGACATTAGATGATTGCGGTTCAGAATTAGAAGACCGCTCATTTGATCGAATCGTGTGTAATCCGCCATTCCATCAAGGATTCAGCACATCACAAGATTTAACCGTAAAATTCGTAAAGAATATCCGCCGTCTTTTAAGACGAAAAGGAATCGCTTATCTTGTGGTTAATCGCTTTATCGCTATTGAAAAAGTCTGCTATGACGAATATGTGAAATGCACTGAAATGGCCGGCAATCCACAATTTAAGATTCTTAAATTAGAACGTTTGAAGTAATAAGCGTAAATCTCATAAGATCGAATAAAAGAGAAAGCTCTCAATGAATCAACATTGAGAGCTTTTTATATTCAAAGATTTTATTGGATTTAAAACCTAAAAGAACTCATCTTGTGCCGGCGCGGGATATTTAGAAGCATGCAAGCATGTAATCCGGCGATGAATAATCTTCTATTTTACAATTGAACTCACTTAAACAGATCTCGTTATAAGATGAATTGAGAAATTGTCATTGTGGTTTGAAATTTAAAAGAATTCATCTTGCTGGCGCGGGATATTGAGAAGCATGCAAGCATTCGAACCAGCCACGAATCAGCTTCGATTGTGCAACAAACTTGAGAAAACGAAAATGCCCTTGAATCATGAATTATTAGAAACCTATCTTCAGAAATGGCATCTGATTCCAATGTCTGAACCTTTCATCACGGCAACGAGTTTGCTACAAACAGTGAAAGATTCAGATGGCAATTTTCGCATGTTGAAAATCACTCAAAATACCGATGAAATAAACGGTATTCAGCAATTGCAAACTTGGTCAGATGATCAAAATGACGCATCTGTTCAGGTATTCAAAGCGGATCAATATGGGATATTGCTCAATTATGCCGAAGAAAATCGCTCATTATTGCCGGAAGCGCTCACGGAATCTTCTCATTTGCCGGCAATGGAAAAACTAGCGAAGGTTATTCAGAAACTTCATCAAACACCGCTTTCAAAGTTTCAGAATTTAAGGGAATTAAGGTCGGTGTTTCAATCGCTATTTCAATCGTCATTGCAGACATCATTGCAGTTACAGCATGAGGGTAAACTGTTCCGTAAAGCTCAAATCATCGCTAGAGATTTGTTAGATTCTCCGCAATCTGAAGTTGTGCTTCATGGCGATGCGCATCATGGAAATGCGCTCTATTTTTCGCCGGAAGATATTCGAATGATTGATCCCAAAGGATTTTGTGGCGAGCATTATTTCGATTATCTGCCTATATTTATGAATCCTGATTTAGGAAATATTCGTATGAATCGAGCGCTTTTCGAAGAGAAGATCGCTTTTCTTTGTTATGCGGAAAATTCATTTTCTTTAGAAAAGGAACGATTACTTCAATGGATATTTGCCGGCACCGCATTATCAGCTTCATGGTTCTTAGAAGACGAAATGCTTGAAGAAGCATCTATACAATTGGCATTTTTAGAGTTTATCGATCCTTATCTAAACTGATAAGTTTAAACCGATAAGTTTGATAAATTTGATTAAGCCAATCAAGGCGATCAAGAAGATTTCTCAAGAGTGATTCATCGCATTGAATATTCATATTTCAATATTTATTTTAATATCAATTTGTTATGCGATATTTATCTTTCGGCATAATCTTTAACGCTCTTTTTATTGTTCTACATCATGCTGATTTACATGATTCTGTAATATAGATCTGCTATTTTAAAAATATCATGATGAGGCCGTTTTATGGCAACAAGCTGTGTTTATCGGCGATAAGCAGAGATACAACATGATGCAATAAGATCAATAACACTTGGAGGAATGAAGATGAGCACGAATAACACGAAAAAGATTTTACTCTTAGCCGGCGATTATGTGGAAGATTACGAAATTATGGTACCATTTCAAGCGTTGAAAATGCTTGGGTTTGAAGTACATGCCGTTTGTCCAGATAAAAAGGCGGGTGATGTTGTGCCTACGGCAATCCATGATTTTGAAGGCGCACAAACGTATAGCGAAAAGCCGGGACATAACTTTGCATTAACCTATAATTTTGAGGATGTGAATAGCGATGATTACGTGGGATTAGTGATTCCGGGCGGAAGAGCGCCGGAATATCTTCGATTAAATCCTCGTATTTTAGAGATTGTTCGTGAATTTGATAATGCCGGAAAACCCATCGCTGCGGTTTGTCACGGTCCACAAATTTTAGCGGCAAGCGGCATTATTGCCGGCAAATCCATCAGCGCATATCCGGCATGTAGCCCAGAAGTGCAATTAGCCGGCGGAGCATACGCCGATGTTCCGGTGGATGGCGTAGAAGTTTCCGGCAATATCGTCACAGCTCCGGCATGGCCCGCGCATCCTGCTTGGTTAGCGGCATTTATTGATAAACTTGGCGTGAAGATTACGTTGTAAGCGCATTGATATAGAAATGTAGAGAATAGGTTTTTGATATAGCTAGACTTAAAACTCAATTGGATCTTTCTAATGGGAATTTCTAATGGAGTTTTAAGTCTAGTTTTTTATTGGGATGATTTTTTTGAAGTAAATTTAGCCTGATTTCTTGAATTTTTTTATGAGCGGTAAGTTGATGTGGGTCAAATATTATTTTCAATAAGTGATCTTAAATGACAATTAATAGACAGATGTCGTTTTTTGTAAACCTACATACCTTATGTATTTAGGGCTGTTTGGCTATATATTATTAAATTATAAGCTTAATTGTTAATTATTATTTGCGTGTTTATTTTTTCGTATTTGTGAATATTATGTGTAAATTTCATACTAATTGTGATTTTCAAGTGATATTGTTTTTTTCAGGTAATTATTCTAATTACTTTATCGATGCGACTATCTTATTGATTATGTTGATTGTATTTATTTTATTGTCGTATTATTTCCTCTAGAAAATAGAGTGTTTATAGATTTAAATTTAATATTTAAACTTGAGGGCTTGCAATATGAAATTAGGTAAAACGTTTTTAAAGGCTGTAGGATGTTCACTTATATTATCCACTTCTTTTTTTGCACAAGCAGATAATATATCGAGTAATGATAAGGAATTAACACCCATAAAATTCTTAATTAACTCCGATACCTTTACAGGTGCCAACTTATGGTTTTTGATGGCAGATGAGCTTGGGTATTTTAAAGATGCTGGATTTACGGTGGATTATTCGATGGGAGCGGGTGCGTTTACGGCAGCTCCACGATTAGCTCGAGAAAAATTTGATTTTGCTTATGGTGATATCAACTCCAATATTGAAGTAGCAGCAAAAAGACCAGCTAGAGCGGGTGTTGGGGTATATATGATGTTTAGTGGTTCACCATCTTCTATTGTATTATCTGCAAATAGTTCCATTAAAACTCCAAAAGATCTTGAAGGAAAACAAATTACTGCTCATAAAACGGATGTTGGTAAACAGACTTTTGAGCAATTTGCACAAGCAACAGGCATTGATCTTTCAACTGTAACTTACTCAGATGAATTTGGGGAGTGGGAGATTATGTTTGATAAATTAGATAAAGGTGAAACTGATGCCTTGTTTGGCTATGTATCTACAACCTCTCAAGCAGTGATGACGCAAGGTCAGAAAGTTGAAGATAGACTGAAATATTTAAAGTATGTTGATTATGTCCCTTATATGTACGGTAGCTCAATAATGGCATCTAAAAATATGATAGATAACCATCCAGAGCAAGTTTCGGCATTTGTGGGAGCTATTAACAAGGCAGTAATTGCTGTAGTAGATGACCCAGATGCTGCAATTGAAGTATTAATGAGAAAATATCCACATTGGGATGAAACTAAGAAAATTGCAGAACGTCAACGATACGTGAATACCATTGAAATTGAGATGGGAAATAAAGAGTCTGTTTATAAGGATGGCGTAGGGGGCATTGATATTGAGAGAATGCAAAAATCTATAGATGAAGCATATAGCGCTCGAAATCTTCCTAATAAGCCTGAATTAAAACAAGTGTTTGATGTTAGCTTCCTTCCACCTCTTGATGAACGTATTAGAGTTCTAGAAGCTAAATAAAAAGATCAGTAAAAAGGAAATATTTTATGAAATTCAAAAAACTCTTTTTATGCGTATCTCTTCTTTCAGTAGGTTTTGTTCATGCGAATACTTATAGTTTATTAGACAATGATCCACCTTCAACAGAAGAAATAGCGGATGCAGATGCTGCTTATGGAAAGGATCTTATAACTGCAACATTCTTACATATTGGTCCTGAAGTTCAAGATGAGAATATGCGTTATGCAGGTAATAACTATGCTTGTACGAACTGCCATCAAGAAGATGCAACTAAACCATATGCGATGCCGTGGACAGGACTTTCAAAGGTGAAGAATCGCGATGAGATTATAGAAAGTATTAATAACTGTTTTACGACGAATATGTCGGGTAAAAGCCTACCTATTGATTCGAAAGAATTGAAAAGTGTCCTCTCTTATATCGATTATTTATCACAAGATGTTCCAAGTGATACGACAGAAATAGTAGGTTTAGGCTTAAATCCAGTAACAATACCTGGTGGTATTGCTGATATTGATGAAGGCGAAGAACTCTATGTTGATTCATGTGAAATTTGTCATGGGCCACAAGGGCAAGGAATCAGACTAGGAGTTACGGGAGATTCTAAAGGATATAGTAATCCTCCAATTTGGGGAAAAGATAGTTTCTCTAAAGATTCCTCTTTCAATAATGTTAATACGTTAGCCAAGTATATATATAACAATATGCCTTCAGGAGCAGATCATGAAGATCCAATCTTTGAAGAAGATGAAGTTCGAGATATTGCTACATATATTTTAAGCCGCTATAACGAAAGCAAATAGTTGAGCCATTGAGGCAATTAATGAGAGGTGTTAGCTATTTTTTGCTAGCACCTTTTTATTTATATATTTATTTGCGATGAAATATATTGAGGAACTATTTTATGAAAAAAATGATTTTTAGACTTTTAATGGGAGTAGTCGGCATATTTGTTATTGTTTTTACTTTTGCACTATGGCCGACTTCTAATAAGGTGCTTGTAGCGAATGATTTAGATCTGCAATCGACCGATCTTATAGAAAAAGGGAAATATTTATCGGTATTAGGAGATTGTGCTGCATGTCATAGCAATGACGGCGGTATCACATATTCAGGTGGAGATGGCGCGATAGAATCTCCTATTGGAAATATGTATTCACCTAATATCACTCCTGATTTGAATACGGGAATTGGGAATTATTCTTTGAATGATTTTGATAGAGCATTGCGCTATGGAATAAGAAAAGATGGTGTTTCTTTATATCCTGCGATGCCATATCCTTCATATGCAAGATTGACGGATGAAGATGTGATTGCGCTTTACGCCTATTTTAAAAATGGTGTTGAACCCATTGAGAAAGCGAGCATTAAAAATGATATCCCTTGGCCTTTATCCATTCGTTTTCCTGTTGCGATTTGGAGAAAAGTACTAGCACCTGAAGTAGAAGCTTTTGATTTTTCAGTTTATCAGGAGGAGGGAATCGCAAGAGGCGCTTATTTAGTACAAGGATTAGCACATTGCGGAGCATGTCATACGCCTCGAGAGATAACGTTACAAGAAAAGGGGTTAGATGAAAGCTCACCTTATTTTTTATCGGGAGAAACTTTAGTTGATGGCTGGGTGGCTATTAACCTTTTGAATAATGATGATGGATTAAAAAATTGGAATGAAGAAGATATTATTGGAAGCTTGAGAACCGGAAAGAATCAAAGAGGTTCTGTAATCGGTAAGCCCATGAATGAATTCGTTCATGAAAGTGGACAATCTATTCATAAGGATGATTTAGAAGCGATTGCTGCTTATCTGAAAACTTTACCAGCAAAAGAACAGCCTTATTCTAAATTCATTGCTGAAAATCAGAAAGTGAGACCTGAGAAGTCAGATGCTTATAATTTATATCGAAAAAATTGCGTATCATGTCACGGTATTAGAGGGGATGGGAATAAAGGTGCTAATCCTGAGTTATCAGCAAATCCGACAGTATTAGCAGATAACCCTCAAAGCCTTATCAGAGTAACATTAGAAGGCTCTAAGCATCTTACTGTAGATGAGAAGGCAGAAAGAAAACCAATGAAAGCATTTTCAAAATTATCTAATAGTGAAGTTGCAGAGATTGTGACATTTATTAGAAGTAATTGGGGAAATGATGCGCCGGCAGTGACAGAAACGGAAGTGAAACGAGTCCGAGATAAATTTATGTTAAATAATTGATAGATTTTAGTGGTATATCATTAAAATTATTCCAGAGATGATTGCAGGTAGTGATTTATCTAAAAATCTAACAATAAAACATCAAAATAAAAAAAGAGCCCGGAGGTAAACTCACGGGCTTTAAATTACTTACTTCAAAATCAGCTTCTAGATCTATGCTAGAACCCTGATAGGGTTACTTTTTAGGACCAACTTTTGCAAGTTCAGCACCTAATTCAGTGTCTGTGTATTTATCGAAGTTATTTTCGAAAAGATCAGCAAGTTTTTCTGCTTTCTCAGTCCACTCAGCTGCATCTGCATATGTTGAACGTGGGTCTAAGATTGCTGCATCAACGTTTTCAATTGCTTTTGGAACTTCAAGATTGAAGATAGGAACGATTTCTGTCTCTTCTTTATCGATGTCGCCGCTTAAGATTGCATTGATGATGTTACGAGTATCTTTAAGTGAGATACGTTTACCTGTACCGTTCCAACCTGTGTTTACGAGGTAAGCTGTAGCACCTGATTCTTGCATACGTTTAACAAGTACTTCTGCATATTGTGTTGGGTGGAGAAGCAAGAATGCCGCACCAAAACATGCTGAGAATGTAGGTGTTGGTTCAGTGATACCACGCTCTGTACCTGCAAGTTTCGATGTGAAACCTGAAAGGAAGTAGTATTGCATTTGCTCAGGTGTTAATTTTGATACAGGTGGGATAACACCGAATGCATCAGCTGTTAAGAAGATTACTTTCTTAGCAGGACCTGCTTTAGAGATTGGCTCTACAATGTTATCGATGTGATAAATTGGGTATGAAACACGTGTGTTTTCAGTTTTTGAGTTATCAGCAAAGTCTACAACACCATCATTGATTACAACGTTTTCAAGAAGTGCATCACGACGGATTGCGCCGTAGATTTCTGGCTCTTGTTCTTGTGAAAGGTTGATTGTTTTTGCATAGCAACCACCTTCAAAGTTAAATACGCCATCATCATCCCAACCGTGCTCGTCATCACCGATTAATTGGCGATTTGGATCTGTTGAAAGAGTCGTTTTACCAGTACCTGAAAGACCGAAGAAAATTGCAGTTTCGCCATCTTTACCAACGTTCGCAGAACAGTGCATTGAAGCAATGCCTTTGAGTGGAAGAAGGTAGTTCATTACTGAGAAAAGACCTTTCTTCATCTCACCGCCGTACCAAGTACCGCCGATCAATTGCATGTTTTCTGTTAAGTTGAATGCTACGAAAGTTTCAGAGTTTAAACCCATTTCTTTGTAGTTTTTGTTAGATGTTTTTGCGCCGTTTAATACTGTGAAGTCAGGCTTGAAGTTTTTAAGCTCTTCTTCAGTTGGGCGAATGAACATGTTTTTAACGAAGTGCGCTTGCCATGCAACTTCAGTTACGAAACGTACTGCTAAACGAGTTTCAGCGTTTGCGCCACAGAAACCATCGATTACAAAAAGACGTTTGCCAGAAAGTTCATCAAGAACGAGTTTTTTAAGATCAACCCAAATTTCTTGAGTGATTGCTTTATTATCGTTTTTACCTTTACCTGAATCAGCCCACCAAAGTGTATCTTCAGTTGTTTCATCACGAACGATATATTTATCTTTAGGAGAACGACCAGTATAAATACCAGTATCCACGCCGACAGCGCCAAGGTTAGTAACAGTTCCTTTATCGAAACCTTCTAGGCTTGGTTTTGTCTCTTCTTCAAAAAGAACATCGTAGCTTGGGTTATATAAAACTTCTGTTGCAGTGATACCTTGTGCTTTTAGATCATCAATAATCTGTTGTGACATGTCTCTCGTTTCCTAAAAATTTAATTCAATATATACGATATAAATAAATACACACTGTTAATGTGCGAAGTATGATAACTAATAAACTACAGAAATACTACAAAAAAATGCTCAAATTTAAAGCGCATCTTTAAACTTACTGATTTTATTGTTAAGTTTGGTCAAAAAACTCTCCCATGAGCGATGAATAAATCCTGTTTTTTCAACATTTTTCAAAGCGACAACGGGAAATTCATAGAGCAAATGATCATCAATCAGAAATTCTAGGTTTCCTACGGTTTCCCCTTTCTTTATCGGCGCTTCAAGACCACCATTAATTTTAATTTGAGCTTTTAAATTGTCGTATTGAACGCGTGGTAAAGTTGCTGTGATACTTTTATCAACGCCTACAGGAACGGTTTTTTCAGTGCCGTGAAGGACGTTAGCATCGGCAATCACTTGATTAGCATCATAAATCTTTTTGCGATCAAAGTTTTTGAAAGCAAAATTGATGAGTTCTCTAGAAACACGTTGGCGATATGCTTCGCTATCTGCTCCCATGACAACTACAATAATGCGAAATCCATTACGTTCAGCGCTCGAAGCTAAGCCATATCCAGCGCTATCAGTATGTCCTGTCTTGATGCCATCCACAGAACCATCTTCCCAGAGAAGAGAGTTACGGTTATTTTGTTTGATATTATTCCAAGTAAAACTTTTTTGAGAGTAGAACTTATAATGCTCAGGGAAGTTTTTAATGAGTGCCCTAGAGAGAATTGCTAAGTCGTAAGACGTTGTAAGATGTTCAGGATCGGGAAGTCCGCTCGCATTTTTGAAGTAACTATTTTTCATACCGATTTCAGAAGCTTTTTCATTCATTTTTGCGGCAAATGATTCTTCTGAAAAAGAGATATGTTCAGCAAGTGCAACAGCAGCATCATTTCCTGATTGAACGATTAATCCTTGCACTAAATCATTTACAGAAACTAAAGTGCCTTCTTCTAAGAACATGCGAGATCCCGGCATACTGCGAGATTTTGCAGATACTAATACTTTATCGTTCGCATTAATGTTGCCTTTTTTCATTTCATCGGCAACCACGTAATCCGTCATGATTTTGGTAATACTTGCAGGTTCAAACTTTGTTGTACTATTAGATTCCGCTAACGTTGCGCCGGTTTCATAATCCATAATAATCCAAGATTTTACGGCATATTGCGGAAGCTGTAGGGTGCTATTCGCGGTTTGTGAAAACGAGAGCGATAATGATGTCAGTGCGACTGCACAAACAGTGATAATTTTTTTAAACATAGTTTTTTTCATCTTTTAAAAATGGACGATGGTGGAGGGGGCTGGAATTGCAAATGCGGCATTTCCCGCTTCTTCACGACTATTATAATTTCCGATATAGACTCGATATAACCCGTTATCATACTTGACTTGGGCATTTTGTTGCAGACTATTTGTGATATTTTGTTGGAAATTTACGGCATTTTGTTCGCTACCGAACGATCCTAATTGAATACGATATCCCGCAATATCATGATTCGTGCCGGAAGTACCGAAAGCGCCGGAAGTTGTTGGCGCTTGATCAAAATATTGTTGTTCAACGATTGTAACATTGTTGTTAAAGCTATTCGGTGAAGTGCTATCGATTGTTGAAGGTGCATTTGGGCTTTGATACGGAATGCTTGTGGAAGCTGTCGTAGTCGCCGTGTTTTGATTTGTCGGGATGTGATCTACTTTTTGTCTGCTAGGTTTTTTATTCGGATCTAAATATTGATAAGGAGAAAGGGCTTCCACAATAACGGGAGCCGTTCCTTTTTGGACGACGTCGAGTTCTTTTGCAGCAGCAAAAGAGAGGTCAATGATTCTCCCCTTTACAAAAGGACCACGATCATTGACTAAAACCGTAATCGACTTATTGGTATCCGTATTGGTGACGACAACATATGTCGGAATTGGCAATGTTTTGTGCGCAGCGGTATAAGCATGCATATCATATGGCGTGCCACTTGACGTGGGCTTTCCATGGAATTTATCACCATACCAAGATGCCATCCCTTTCTCTCGATATCCCTTTGAGGTTGCCATTGGGTGATATGTTTTGCCAAAGACTACATATTTTTTGGGATTGCCTGATTTACTTAAAGGCAGATCTTCAGGCACTGCACCTTTATGATTTCTTTTTGCCGTATGGTTCGAACTTTTTGTTGTACTAGAGCAACTTGCAATGATGAACATTGCAAGCAAGCTTATTATGACTTTTTTGGTGGAAAGGAATGCCATTAACGCACTCCTTCTTGAATGGCTCTTGATACTTGGTAAACCGCTAAAGCATAGAGTTTAGAATGGTTATAACGTGTAATAGCATAGAAGTTTTGATAGCCAATCCACCATTCATCAACTTTAGGGCTGTTTGATACTTCAAATTCAAAGAGTGTTACTTTTGCTGAAGGATCTGCATTGGTAATAATGCCGGCATTTTTAAGTTGAGCCACAGTTTCACGAGGTGGCGTTAAACGACCTGTTTGTTTGAGTGCTTGATATGCAGTTGTGTTATTGCTTACAGATACTTGTTCTGCAATTTTACCATTTCTCACCCAGCCAGCTTTCATGAGATAGTTTCCAACAGAGCCGATCGCATCTACAGGATTGTTCCAAAGATCACGTTTACCATCGCCGTCAAAGTCTACGGCGTAAGCTAAGTAGCTTGAAGGCATGAATTGCGGATATCCCATTGCGCCGGCATAAGAACCTTTATATTCAAAAGGATCTCCACCATTTTCATTGAGGATTTTGAAGAAGCTTGCAAGCTCCCCTGAGAAGAAGGTTGCGCGTCTTGGATAATCAAAAGAGAGTGTTGAAAGAGCATCGACAACTTTCCATGAACCTCTATTTTGTCCATATCCTGTTTCAACGCCGATAATTGCAGCAATCACGAAGCGATCCACGCCGTAAGTTTCTTCTGCGCGAATAAATGTGCTTTCATATTCGTTATAGAAGTTAATACCATCATTAATTCGTTTATCTGTCATGAAAATTGGGCGGTATTTCCCCCAATTCATCACGCCTTCCGCAGGGCGGTTCATCGCTTCTACGATTTTAGGCTGAAGTTTTGTATGGTTTAATACATCGGTCATCCATTTTGGATCTAAGCCTTGTTCTTGGCTTGTCTTTTTGATGAAGGCTTGAACGTCTGCTCGATCTGCTAAGCCTGTGCGTGGCGCTTGTGTTGTAGGATCAACTTTCATTGCCGGCTGAAGTTTGGTAAGCGGCACAGATTGTTGGGTGTTTTTGGTTTCTTCAGAAGTTGATGCACAGGCGGCCATTGTGAAGGCGCTAATAATACTCAAAGCTAAAAATCGTAATTTCATGTTATTGAATCCTTTTTGTAATTGAGGCCGGATGTGAATAGATATTCATTAATATACCAAAGGAGATGAAGAGCGTCAGAATTGCTGTTCCTCCGTAACTGATAAATGGTAGAGGTACGCCTACAACGGGTAGAACGCCACTGACCATTCCTGTATTAACAAATACATAAAAGAAAAATACTAAACTGATTGCGCCGCCTACTAATTGGAAATAGGTATCTCGCGCATTAAAAGAGATATAAAGACCACGCCAAATAATGAGTAAATAGCAGATGATTAAGAGCGAGGTGCCAATTAAGCCAAATTCTTCGCCGATAATGGCGTAGATAAAGTCAGTTGTCGCTTCTGGTAAAAATTGGAGGGAAACTTGCGTACTATTTTGCCAGCCTTTTCCGTAAATACCGCCGGAACCGATGGCGATTTTTGATTGAATGATTTGATACCCTTTGCCTAAAGGATCTAATTCTGGGTTTAAGAAGGTTGTAATCCGATCTTTTTGATAATCTTTTAATCCAAAAAACCACATGGAAGGAATGGCAATTGCGACGGACATAAAAGCGATAATAATATAGCGCCATTGAATGCCCCCTAAAAAGAGAACAACAATGCCGGAGAAAAGAATGATGATTGCCGTTCCTAAATCGGGTTGGACGAAAATTAACCCAAAAGGAATGCCGATAATGATTAAAGAACCGACGATATTTGTGAATGTAGGTGGGATATTGGTTTTATGTAGATAATATGCAAGCATCATTGGAACAGCGAGTTTTGCTAGTTCTGATGGTTGGAAACGAATGATTTTTAGATCAATCCAGCGGTAAGCACCATTACTTTCAACACCGACAAAAACAACAGCAAGTAATAGAAGAAGCGCGAAAATATAGAAGAGAGGCGTGAGTTGTTTGATTTTTTCAGGTGGAATAAAGGCGATGATAATCATCAGGATAAATCCCACCAAAATTTTGATAGCTTGCGACATCACATAATCCATATTGTGATTAGAGGCGCTATAGAGAACTAGTAAGCTGAAAATAGTTAATGCGGAAATTAAAAAGAATAAAATGGTATCTAGATGAAAAAATGCTAGCAATCCCTTCGGTTTGATTTCTTCTGTATGGTAGAGCTCTTCATATCTCATATTAAATTCCTTCGATACCGTATTGAATGCTAAATATTGTTTTGATAATTAATGGCTGTTTTCTGTTTCAGATTTGTTCTCAAGACGAATGTTCATTAAGTTTCTGAGTGAAGGAATTAAACTCTCTTGAGGAGGAGGTTCTTCGGAAACGGGAAGTTCAAAATTTTCAAAAGCGGTTGATTCTAATTGTAGTGCCGGAAGTATTGTTTCAGGGTTCATATTGTTGCTTGCTTCTTGCGCTGCTTTTGCAAGGGTTTCTTGGGCATAAGGCGTATCAAAATCTTTGAGCCATGCATCATAGACTTTTTGGGCAATAGGCGCCGCAACACGCGAGCCAGAACCGCCATTCTCAACAATTACGGCAATGGCAATTTTGGGGTTTTCTGCGGGTGCAAAAGCAACATACCAAGCGTGATCGTGGAATTGTCTTTCTAGATTTTTAGCGTCATATTTTGCGCCTTGCGCAATGGTTTTAACTTGTGCAGTTCCTGTTTTGCCGGCAGTAGTATAATCAGGGGATTTTGTGCCTCTTGCGGTTCCTCTTGCGCCGTGAACAACTGCAACCATGCCATCGATCGCCGCATCCCAATAAGTGTCATCTTTGAGAACGATGGGAGAAATCGGTGTTGGAATTACAAAATCCTTCTGATTCGAAGGCGGCATTGCCGTTGCGCCTAATATATGGGGTTCAAAAGCTTCGCCACGCATTCCAACAATGGCGGTGGATTGTGCAATTTGCAGTGGCGTTGTGAGCCAATAGCTTTGTCCAATGCCGGCAGTGATCGTATCGCCGGTATACCAAGGTTGCTTGAATCGTTGACGTTTATATTCTGGCGTTGGCGCAACACCGCTAGATTCTCCTAATAAATCGATATTTGTTTTTTGTCCTAATGCAAAAGGTTTCAGGAAATCTGTCATGGTTGTCACGCCCATGTTATAAGCGAGTTCATAGAAATAAACGTCGCAAGAGCGCTCTAAAGCTTTCCGTAAATCTGAAGGGCCGTAATATCCCATATCTCTAAATCGGTGATTATTGCCGGGAACAGAGAAGTAACCTTTACAGTTGATGATGGTTTTATCGGTAATGAAATCATTTTCAAGACCGGCTAAGCCGATTTGTGGTTTGATAACAGATCCTGGCGGATATAAACCTTGCATCACTCGATTAAGGAAAGGTGTTGAAGGGTTGGTGTTCAGTTCATTGAAGTCGGTATGCGTAATTCCATCGACAAATAGATTCGGATCATAGGTCGGCTTTGAGACAAACGCTAAAATATCTCCGCTTTGCGGATCGAGCGCCACAATGGCGCCATCGAAATCTTCTAAAGCTTCTTCGGCTAATATCTGCAAGCGAAGATCGAGAGTAAGATAGATATTCATGCCGGGAATAGGGGGAACTTCACTAATTTTCCGAACGGTTCTGCCGGAAGAACTCGCTTCTACCGTTTCAAAGCCCATCGTGCCTCGAAGAATGTTTTCAAAACTTTTCTCGGCACCTCGTTTTCCGATTTGCGTTAAACCGCTATATTCCTGATTCAATCCTTGCTCGGTGATTTCGCGAATATCTTTAGTATCCACTCTTCCGACATAGCCGATGGCATGAACGGCTCTATTTTTATAAGGATAGATTCGTACTAAATCTGCTTGAAGCTGTACGCCATTTAATTTATGAAGGTTAATCGCGATTTCAGCAGATTCTTCTTCGTTTAGATTCTTCTTTAAAACGACGCTTTCTTGGCGATTTGCTCGGCGATAAGCGCGATCGAATCGGCTAAGTTCATCTTCATTGAGAGGAATTAGTTTTTGAATCTCTTCCAATACTTCTTCAATTGGCACTGTTAAATCTTGTCGAATGATTTCAAGATTATACACAGGAATGTTGGTCGCAAGCACTTCGCCGTTACGATCAAAGATTTGGCCACGAGTGGGCGGAAGAGGAAGTAATTTAATGCGATTGTCATTGGAACGAGTAGTGTATAGTTCATGTTCTGCAATTTGCAGATGAAATAGTCGAGCAATGAGAAAGAGTAATCCGATGAGGATGAGGACCGCACCTATTAAGGATCGACCTAAAAATAGAGTATTGACGGGTTTGTTTTTTTTATGAGGTCTTTCTAGCATGGGGTGACCTCCTATTTATCGGTAATACCAAATATTTCACAAACTTCATTTAAAACGATGTTTAAGATCGGCCAAAAAAGACTGGAAACAATAATCGGCATCATCCAATGTGTAAAGCTTGGAGTAGAGTTTCCTAAAACACCATTGACCCAAATCGCAATTAAGGATTGACCGATAAAGACAATAGGAATAAGAATGGTTTGTTCAGGGAGCGTCAAAGCTCTTACTCTGGAGTAGAATCGTTTAATGAGATAACAAATTAGTGCAAACGTGAAGCCATGTAATCCCCATACAAAAGACTTAGAAATATCTAGTAGTAATCCCGCAAACCATGCTGAACCAATACTAAACTGAGTTCGAAGACGAATAGACCAATAGATCATAACCATTGTTGTCCAATTGGGGCGAATAGCTTCGAAGAATGCCGGCATTGAGATCGTATCTAGTACGATGGAGAAGCCAAAGGTGATCAATATAATGAGGGTGCGTTTAGTCCAATTCATTGATTCCTCCTTTGTGAGATAAAATAAGTACTTCTCGAATTCTTTCTAGCTTTGCGGTTGGCGTTGCAACGATTTTAGCAAAATATCCTGTTGAATCGACTGTGATATTTTTGATAATAGCAACAGGATAGCCTTGTGGAAAGCGCTCATCTAGACCGGATGTTACGATAAGATCTCCTACTTTCACATCATCATCAAAGGCAATATTAGAGATTTCAATTTCGTTTAGTTTTCCGTTTCCACTTGCAATGCCTCTAATGCCGTTTCTATTCACTTCAATAGGAAGAGAATGATGAGGGTCTGTGAGCAAAATGACTTTGCTGGAAGAAGGCGATACAGAAATTGTTTGTCCGACAATGCCTAGATTATTGAGAACGGGAAGATTTTCCTGGACTCCTTGAGTTGCACCTTGATTCAATAAAACAATATGACGGTAAGGATCGGAGTTAATATTGATTAACTCTGCAATAATTGTGGAATGTTCTAGTTTAGAAGAGGATTGTAAAAGTAGACGTAATCGTCTATTTTCTGCTGTTAAAGCGGCCATTTGCTGGGTTTCATAAGCAAGGTATAGTTCTTTTTCTTCTAGAGTTTTTATTTTTTGTAAGAGAATTTCCTTCTCTGTATACCAATCATTAATATTGGAAAATGCTCTAGTAGGACTTTCTGCGATTAAAGAGAGAGGGTGGCTGATTTCTTCAAGATAATATTTTGGTAGGCGTAGATAATCTGTTCGATGATCTAAGAACATCAATGCAATTGAAAAAAGGCAGAAAAAGACTGCCTTTCCTTTTAAACTGAAGCTGTGAAAATCGAACTGCTCCGGCCCTTTATCTTGTTTGTCCATAATTCCTAATTTAACAAAGTGAGATTAAATAAGAACTATTCAAGACCAAAAGCATTGCTGCCATAGACACCTTGAAGCTCTAAGGCTTTACCGCCACCGCGTACAACGCAGGTAAGAGGATCATCGGCAATAATGGCATCTAAGCCTGTTTCTTCAGAGATGAGTTGGTCAATATTACGAAGTAATGCGCCTCCTCCTGTAATGACAATTCCTCTTTCAGAAATATCGGCTGCTAATTCTGGTGGCGTTGACTCAAGAGCTAGTTGAACTGCGCTAACAATTCCTTGTAGAGGTTCCATTAACGCTTCTAAAATTTCATTGGAGGTCAGAGAGAATGTTCTTGGTAAGCCTTCACTTAAATTACGGCCACGCACTTGCGTTTCAAGTACTTCCGCTGTTGGGAATGCCGTGCCAATATCATGCTTAATTCTCTCTGCCGTTGGTTCTCCAATGAGCATTCCGTAATTGCGACGAACGTAATTGATGATGGCTTCATCAAAAGTATCTCCGCCAATGCGAACAGAATTCGCATAAACAATACCGGTCAAGGAGATTACAGCGACTTCAGATGTACCCCCACCAATATCAAGCACCATTGAACCGGTTGCTTCATGAACCGGAATGCCAGCGCCAAGCGCTGCAGCCATAGGTTCTGGGATGAGTCTTGCTTCTAATGCGCCGGCACTTTCAGCCGCTTCTTTAATTGCACGACGCTCAACATGTGTCGCGCCGGAAGGTACACATACAATCACGCGAGGATTCGGGCGACCTAAGAGGATATTTCGTTTTAACACTTGGTTAATAAAGTTTTCTAGCATGATCTCTGTTTTTGGTAGATCTGCAATCACACCATCTTTTAGGGGGCGTGTTGTTTCAATTGTGTCAGGCGTTCTTCCAAGCATTAATTTTGCTTCTTGCCCGACTGCAGAGAGGCGCGGTCGACCTGTACGAAGATCTCGTTCGATTGCAACCACTGAAGGTTCATTTAAAACAATCCCTTGACCACGCATGTAGATAAGGGTGTTTGCTGTGCCAAGGTCAATTGAAAGATCGCGGGAAAAAAAAGACTTCAAACGTTTTGGGATCATTATTATTGTACTCAATGAAAAATTGGTTAACTTACAACCCTTACCATAAAACTTACAAAAGTAGGCAGGTTCTAGAAAATAAGGTACGATTATAGCAATTATTAGCTTTGAATGATTAAATATTTAGTAATTTTTTATAATACTATATTAAGGGGTTAAACATATAATGGCACATAAAAAACGCTTTGTTGCGGGTAACTGGAAAATGAATGGCTCGCTTGAGCAAAATCGACTTTTACTGAATGCTCTACTTGATACTGTAAAAGATTCTGAGGCGGAGATTGTTGTTTTTCCTCCTGCTATCTATATTCAGCAGGTAGCGAGTATCGTAAATGGTAGTAATATCAAAGTCGGCGTTCAAAATGTTTCCCCTGAAACAAAGGGCGCATTTACGGGAGAAATATCATTAGGTATGGCGCAAGATTTAGGTTGTGATTACATACTAATCGGGCATTCAGAACGTCGTACGCTATATGGTGAAACAGATGCGGATGTTGCGAAAAAAATGAAAGCAGTTGTAGATGCCGGTTTAGTGCCGGTTATCTGTGTCGGTGAAACATTGGAAGAGCGTGAAAGTGGGGAAACTGACGCGGTCATTAAAACCCAATTAACATCAGTGATAGATGAGATTGGGATTGATGCGTTTAAGAATGCTGTTATTGCATATGAGCCTGTCTGGGCAATTGGTACAGGTAAGACAGCAACACCTGAAGAAGCGAATCAGGTACATGATTTTATTCACTGTACATTAAGTAGTTACGATGATAATATATCGAACCTTGTGAGAGTGGTTTATGGCGGAAGCGTGAATGCTTCAAACGTTGATTCCCTCTTTGCGGAAAAGAATATTGATGGAGCTTTAGTTGGTGGCGCATCGTTAGAGGCTGAAGGGTTTACTAAAATCGCTTTAGCGTAATCTCAGAAATAATAAGGTAGAGAAGATGGTTGAAAATCTAATTTATGTTCTACATGTTGCAGTATGTCTTATTATCATTGCGCTTGTTTTGGTTCAGCAAGGCAAGGGTGCGAGTATTGGAGCATCTTTTGGGCAAGGCGCATCAGGGACCGTATTCGGTGCTGCTGGTAAAGCAAACTTTCTTGCAAGATTAACAAAATGGATGGTTGTGTTATTTTTCATCACTAGTCTTGTAATGATGTTTAATTCAGGTAAGATTACCGCTAGCAAAAGTGTGATTGATTCACTTCCAACGCAAGAAGTTCCAGTGATTGGTGGTACACAAGTTACAGAGTAATCTGAAAAGAATCTAAAATGCCGGCGTGGTGGAATTGGTAGACACGCTACCTTGAGGTGGTAGTGCGTAACTGCGTCCCAGTTCAAATCTGGGCGTCGGTACCATACATTAGAAACCCAACTAACATTGTTAGTTGGGTTTTTTATTTTTATAGTTTTTGTTATTTGTTTTGTGATCTTCTTCTTTTTTGAAATTCTTTTGGGAGATATTTTAGAGTTTGATATATCTCCGTGAAGACTTGGTTGTGAAATTTATACAAAGCACAGATAAGAACTTTTGAAAATGCGATATGGTTTCGGATGGTAAGTAAGAATATAGAGGTGGAATATATAGGGTCTGTTGAACATTCATAATTTCAACCAAATATAAGCACAGGCTAAAGCAACATTACTGATATAGCTATTTTTCAACTTATCATATCGTGTTGCTAAACCTCTGAAATGCTTTAAAGTTGCAAAC